>NZ_JBYCKL010000014.1:0-7384 GCF_057473365.1 Halomonas sp. TH-94 | reverse complement strand
TCGGGCTCCGCGAACGGAGCCCGAGGGTCGATCAGTCCTGACCCATCTGCTGCTTGATCAGGTCGCCAATGGTGGTCGGGCCACCGGTTTCGACTTCCTGCTCGCGCAGCTTCTTCAGGTTCTGACGCGTGTCGTCCTGATCCTTGGCCTTGATCGACAGGTTGATCGCGCGATTCTTGCGATCGACGTTGACGATGCGGGCTTCGACGGTGTCGCCTTCGCTCAGCACGTTACGCGCGTCTTCGACGCGGTCGGCGCTGATTTCGGAAGCCTTGAGCACGGCAACGACGTCAGTCGCCAGCTCGACGTGAGCTTCCTTGGCATCGACCTCGATCACGCGACCGGAGACGATGGAGCCCTTGTCGTTGACGGACAGGTACTCGGCCACCGGGTCGGAATCGAGCTGCTTGATGCCAAGCGAAATGCGCTCACGCTCCGGATCGATGGAGAGAATGACGGCTTCGGCTTCGTCGCCCTTCTTGAAGCGACGCACGGCTTCTTCGCCAGTCTCGGACCAGGAGAGGTCGGAGAGGTGAACCAGACCGTCGATACCACCTTCCAGACCGATGAAGATACCGAAGTCGGTGATCGACTTGATGGTACCGGCAACGCGGTCGCCCTTGTTGTACTGGGCATTGAAGGTTTCCCACGGGTTAGCGGTGCACTGCTTGATACCCAGGGAGATACGACGACGCTCTTCGTCGATATCGAGGATCATCACGTCCACTTCGTCGCCGATGTTGACGACCTTGGACGGATGAATGTTCTTGTTGGTCCAGTCCATCTCGGAAACGTGAACCAGGCCTTCGACACCCTCTTCCAGCTCGGCGAAGCAGCCGTAGTCGGTGAGGTTGGTGACACGCGCCTGAACCACGGTACCCTCGGGGTAACGCTCGGTGATGCTGACCCACGGATCTTCGCCCAGCTGCTTCAGACCCAGGGAGACGCGGTTGCGCTCGCGGTCGAACTTCAGCACCTTGACGTTGATCTCGTCGCCCACGGCAACGATTTCGCTCGGATGCTTGATGCGCTTCCAAGCCATGTCGGTGATGTGCAGCAGGCCGTCTACGCCGCCCAGGTCGACGAAGGCGCCGTAATCGGTCAGGTTCTTGACGATACCGATGATCTGCTGGCCTTCCTGCAGCGTGGCGAGCAGCGCTTCACGCTCGGCGCTGTTCTCGGCTTCGAGCACGGCACGGCGGGAAACGACGACGTTGTTGCGCTTCGGGTCGAGCTTGATGACCTTGAAGTCGAGTTCTTTGTGCTCGAGGTGCGTGGTGTCGCGCACCGGGCGAACGTCGACCAGGGAACCCGGCAGGAAGGCACGGATGGAGTCGATGTCGACGGTGAAGCCGCCCTTGACCTTGCCGTTGATCACGCCCTTGACGATTTCTTCTTTCTCGAAGGCCGCTTCCAGAATCTTCCACGCTTCGGCGCGCTTGGCCTTCTCGCGAGACAGGCGGGTCTCGCCGAAACCGTCTTCGACGGCTTCCAGGGCGACGCTGACTTCGTCGCCGATGGCGATGTTGAGTTCGCCGTTATCGTCGCGGAACTGCGCCGCGGGAATCTGCCCTTCGGACTTCAGGCCGGCATTGACGGTGACCCAGTCACCTTCGATGTCGACGACGGTAGCCGTGACGATGGCGCCCGGCTCCATGTTGATGTCCTGGAGTGACTGTTCAAACAGTTCAGCAAAGCTTTCGCTCATGATTTTCCTACGTGATCAACGGTGTTGAGGCGTTGCCGCCTTCTCCGCACCACCAGCGAGTGCGGGCCTTATTTACCAAACCCCCGAGGATGTTAGCGCTGGTTGGACCTGGCCGGACTTGCAAGAGTGATGTTGCCCGACCATGCCATGACATCCGTTCGAGGGCGCCGCAAGGGAGATCAACTTCCGGGGGCCAGACCACGCTCGGCCAGCCATTCCGTCAACAGTTCCACCACTTCCGGTATCTTCAGGCTCGTGGTATCAAGCGTAATGGCGTCATCCGCCGGCTTGAGGGGAGCCACGCTGCGCTGCATGTCGCGTGCATCGCGTGCCTGAATTTCCTTCAAAAGACTCGATAGACTAGCATCGACCCCCGCCTCCTGCAACTGAAGGTGGCGCCTTCGCGCCCGTTCCTCGGGGCTTGCCGTGAGGAATACCTTGAGCTCGGCATCGGGGAAAACCACGGTCCCCATGTCGCGGCCATCGGCCACCAGCCCGGGCGCCTTTCTGAAGTCGCGCTGACGCTGCAGCAGCGCCTGGCGCACGCCATTCAACGCGGCTACCTGGGAGGCGGCATCGCCCACCTTTTCGGTGCGGATTGCGAGGCTGACGTCGTCGCCTTCGAGCAGCACGCGGGCCTTGTCCGCTTCGGCCACGAAGACCACGTCCAGTTCGACGGCCACCTGCTCGAGAGCAGCTTCGTCGTCAAACGCCACGCCTTGCCGCTGCGCCGCCAGGGCCGTCAGGCGATATAGCGCCCCGCTGTCGAGCAGATGCCAGCCCAGGCGTTCGGCGACCAGGCGGCTGATGGTGCCCTTGCCGGCACCACCGGGGCCATCCAGCGTCAGCACCTTGGCCGTTTCGCTCATGCTTCGTCCTCTGCGTTCGTGACCTCGCCTTCCTCACTGACGCGAAGCCCGACCACCTGGGCCAGCTCCGTGAAGCCCGGAAACGAGGTAGCGACATTGGCACAGTCGTCAATGACGATCTCTTCGCCGGCCCGCAGCGAGGCCACCACGAAGGACATGGCGATACGGTGATCGCCCAAGCTGTCGATACGCCCGCCGCCATAGGCCACTTCGCTTTCACCGGCACCGATGATATCGATGCCGTCTTCCAGCACGGTGTGCTTGACACCCAGCGTCGCCAGGCCGTCGGCCATGGCCTGAATGCGGTCGGACTCCTTGACCCGCAGCTCCTCCGCGCCACGCAGACGGGTGGTACCGCTGGCACAGGCGGCGGCGATGAACAGCGCCGGGAATTCGTCGATGGCCAGCGGCACCTGATCGACGGGTATGTCGATACCCCTGAGCGGCGCGTAGCGGATGTGAATATCGGCTACCGGCTCGCCGCCCACCTCGCGCTCGTTGGTGAGGTGCAGGTCGGCTCCCATCAGCTTGAGGATGTTGATCACGCCGATGCGCGTGGGGTTGATGCCCACATGTTCGAGCGTCAGGTTGGAGCCCGGGGTAATCGCCGCCGCTACCAGGAAGAAGGTAGCCGACGAGATGTCGGAGGGTACGTCGATGGGGGCGGCGGTGAGCTTGCCGCCGCCGCTGAGCCAGCAGGTATCCCCTTCACGGTGCACGTCATAACCGAAGCCGGCCAGCATGCGCTCGGTATGGTCGCGGGTGGGCGCCGGCTCGCGCACGCGGGTTTCGCCATCGGCATAGAGGCCGGCGAGCAGCAGGCAGGACTTTACCTGAGCGCTGGCCATGGGCATGTCGTAGTCGATGCCTTTGAGCGGCTGGCCACCGTGGATCTTCAGCGGCGGCCGGCCGCCTTCGGCGGTGTCGATCTTGGCCCCCATCAGACACAGCGGGTCCGCCACCCGGCCCATGGGGCGCTTGGTCAGCGAGGCGTCACCGATCAGTTCGGTGTCGAAGCCCTGCCCCGCCAGCAGACCGGCGAACAGGCGCATGGCGGTGCCGGCGTTGCCCACGTAGAGCGGCCCGGAAGGCGCCTTGAGGCCGTGCATGCCGACACCGTGAACGGTGACGCGTCCCTGGTGCGGGCCTTCGATGGCCACGCCCATTTCGCGAAATGCCTGCAGGGTGGCCAGGCTGTCCTCCCCTTCCAGGAAACCCTTCACTTCGGTCACGCCTTCGGCCAGCGCGCCCAGCATGATCGAGCGATGGGAGATCGACTTGTCGCCGGGTACGCGAATGCGTCCGGCCACGCGGCCACCGGGAGCGGCCCGGAAGGTGAGCTTACCTTGTTGTTGCATGTGGTATTCCGCCTGATAACTGGTCTGGTTCAGGAGAGAGTCGAAGTAGTGTCGTGCGTGGCTGGCACGGTCGAAGATGGAGAGCATAGCATCGCCGTCGCTTGCTTCCACCGCCTGACGCAGGCGGCCGAGCCCCGCTTCGAAGTCGTCGAGGGCGGCCAGGACTGCACCGCGATTGGCGGTGAAGATGTCGCGCCACATGACCGGGTCGCTACCGGCAATTCGGGTGAAGTCGCGAAAACCACCGGCGGCATAGCGGAAGATATCCAGCCGTTCGTCCTGCCGCGCCAGGGTGTCCACCAGAGAGAAAGCGAGCAGGTGCGGGAGATGGCTGGTACGCGCCAGCACCTGATCGTGGCGCTCCACGTCCATTTCGAGCACGTCGGCACCGCAGGCTCGCCATAGCGCCTCGACCCGGGCCACGGCAGAGGCTGCTGTCTCGGAGCCAGGCGTCAGGATGACCTTGTGGTTGACGTAGAGCTTGGGATTGGACGCCGCCACACCGCTCTTCTCCGAGCCGGCGATGGGATGCCCCAGCACCAGTCCGGCCGGCAGCTCGCCGAAGGCCGCCAGGGCGCAATCGCGCACCGCCGCCTTGGTGCTGCCGACATCGGTGATCGTCACCTGCGGCGTCGGGCCACCCAGTAACGCTTTCGGGAGCAAGCCGGCGAGCTCCTCCATGACGCTGCGCATGGCCAGCACCGGCACTGCCAGCACGATCATGCTGGCTCCTTCCACCAGCGGTGCGAGCCGGGTGTCGCCGTGGTCGATCAGGCCCATTTCGATGCCGCGGGCGATCTCGCCGGCATCCGGGTCGCACGCGGCTATTTCAACCGGCCCGAAGCCGCCGGTGGGTGCGCCCGCAAAGCCGGCGGCACGAAGCGCGGCGGCCAGCGAACCGCCGATCAGCCCCAGGCCGACAATGAGAATGCGGGCTTCATTCAGCGGTGCGATGGGGGTAATTCGCTCCACCACGCTTACAGCACGCCTACGGGGTAGGAACCGAGCACCTTGAGTTCAGAGGCGCGCAGGCGCACTTCCTCAATCACCGCAGCGACCCGCGGCTCGTCCACATGCCCCTTGAAGTCGATGAAGAAGACGTAGTTCCACACGCCGGTACGCGAGGGACGCGTTTCCAGACGGGTGAGATCGATACGGTGACGATGGAACGGTTCGAGCAGGTCGTGCAGCGCACCGGGCTGGTTGCGCATGGCAACCACGATGGAGGTCTTGTCCTCGCCGGACATGGGCACGTGCTGGCTGCCGATGATCAGGAAACGCGTTGAGTTGTCCGGGCGATCCTCGATCTTCTCGGCGATCTTCTCCAGGCCGTAGAGCTTGGCGGCCATGTCGCCGGCGATGGCGGCACTGTGCCATTCGCTCTTGATCATCCGCGCCGCCTCGGCGTTGGACGAAACCGGCACGCGTTCGGCGCGGGGGTAATGGGCATCGAGCCACTTGCGACATTGGGCGAGCGACTGCGGGTGGGAGTAGACCCGCGAGACCTTGTCGCGCAGCGTGGTGTCGGCCACCAGCAGATGATGGTGAATGCGCAGCACCACCTCGCCGCAGATGCGGATCGAGGAGTCCATGAACGAATCGAGAGTATGGCTGACGACGCCCTCGGTGGAGTTCTCCACCGGCACCACGCCATAGTTGACGGCGCCCGCTTCCACTTCGCGGAAGACTTCGTCGATGGCCGCCATCGGCATGCTCACCGCACTCTCGCCGAAGTGCTTGAGTGCCGCCTGCTGGGTAAACGTTCCTTCCGGACCCAGGTAGGCCACCTTGGTGGGCTGCTCCAGCGCCAGACAGGCGGACATGATCTCGCGGAACAGTCGCGCCATCTCCTCGCTGTTGAGCGGCCCCTGGTTGAGCTCCATGATGCGACGCAGCACCTGAGCTTCGCGCTCGGGGCGGTAGAACACGGCCCCCTTGTCGCTTCTGGTCTTGACCTCGGCGACCTGCTTGGCGCACTCGGCACGAGCGCTGATCAGGCGCAGGATGTCGTTGTCGATCTCGTCGATGCGCACCCGCAGCGAGTCGAGATTGTCCGGGGTATCGGTCATGGCTTATCCCCTGCGTTTTTCGAAGTCGGCCATGAAGTCGATCAAGGCATCGACGGCCGCTTCGGGTACGGCGTTGTAGAGGCTCGCCCGCATGCCGCCGACGCTGCGGTGGCCTTTCAGGTTGAGCAGCCCGGCCTCTTCGGCCTCGGCCAGGAACGGCTTGTCGAGACGCTCATCGGCGAGTACGAAGGGCACGTTCATGCGCGAGCGGTTTTTTACTGCGATGGGGTTCGAGTAAAGGCCGCTGGAATCGATGGCGGCATACAGCTTGCCGGCCTTGCGCGCATTGAGAGCGGCCATGGCGTCGAGCCCACCGATGTCGTGCTTGAGCCATTGGAACACCAGCCCCGCCAGATACCAGGCGTAGGTGGGCGGTGTATTGACCATGGAGCCGGCTTCGGCCATGGCCTGGTAGTCGAACAGGCTGGGAATGCGTTCGCAGCGACGGTCGAGGAGATCGTCCCGCACCAGCACCAGGGTGAGCCCGGCGGGGCCGATGTTCTTCTGTGCGCCGGCGTAGATGATGCCGAAGCGCGACACGTCCAGTGGCTCGGCCAGGATGCTCGAGGAGTAGTCGCACACCAGCGGCACGTTCACATCGGGGATGTAATCGAACTCCAGCCCGCCGATGGTTTCGTTGGCGGTATAGTGCAGATATGCCGCGTCGTCGGACAACGCCAGCTCCGCCTGGGCCGGCACTTCGGAGTGGCCGCTGGGCTCGCTGGAACCGGCCATGTGCACCGCATAGCCAAGCTGCTTGGCTTCCGCCAGTGCCTTCTTGCCCCAGATACCGGTGTACAGGAAGTTGGCCGTGCCGCCCTGCCCCAGCAGGTTCATCGGCACCATGGAAAATTGCAGGCTGGCGCCGCCCTGCAGGAACAGCACCTTGTAGTTTTCGGGTACGGCGAGCAGTTCGCGCAGGTCGGCCTCGGCCTGTTCGGCAATGGCGACGAACTCCGGCGAGCGGTGGCTCATCTCCATGACAGAGAGCCCGCGACCCTGATAGTCGAGCAGTTCTTCCCTGGCGCGCTCAAGCACCGGGAGGGGCAGCGCCGCAGGACCGGCGCAGAAATTATAGTGGCGTGTCATCAGCGTGGTGTTCCGTCTCAGCTCAAGCATTGTTACTGAAGCGACACGCGATGAGCTGTTCCGTCGCCAAGTCTCGCGAGGGCGCTGTGAACCCATCCCTGGGCGCTACTTTTGCCATCCATGGCAAAAGACCCTCGCTACGACTTGCCCCCGGCGCTCATCGCTCGGCTTGGCGAAAAGCCCTATTCGTCGTTCTGACTCTCTTCTGCGCCGCCGCTCTCGTCCGTGTCCGGCCCACTCTGCTGCTCGGCTTTCGGCGAATCCAGCGACTCATCCTGAGCGTCGTCCTCC
>NZ_JBYCKL010000013.1:0-77975 GCF_057473365.1 Halomonas sp. TH-94 | reverse complement strand
TGCATTCGAGTCGTCTATTTTTTGAATAATAGTCAACTAAGACCGAGATCTTGCCGACCCTGAAGCCTCCGTTCTCTCGACTGCCCCTCACGTCCAGGCGTCCCCATCGCCTAGCCGTGGCGACGCTGATTCCCCGTTCTTTCGCCTTTTGTCACACCTTCGGCCTGACGGTCTGGATCGCCTTGGCGGAGGATCGCGGCTGGTCGTTGCTCTCTCCAGGCCTGCTACTGCTGCTGTGGCCCGTGGTGGCTTACGTTCATGCGGTGAATGCCCAGAATTCCAAACGCGCCGAGTTCAGGAACATGTTGTTCGATAGTCTCTTGTTCGGCATGTGGTGCAGCTTTTTGGATTTCTACGTGCTGGCGACGGTATCGATCGGTTTGGCCTGCTTCATGAACAACATGGTCGTGGGCGGGCTGCGCAGAATGTTGCTATCCGTTGCGCTGTTTGGCGGTGGTGCCTTGGGCTGGAGCGCATTGGCCGGATTCGAGTTCCGTCCGCACGTCAGTGTTGGGTTGGATATCTACCAAGGCGCAGGTGCAGTGGTCTATTTCCTGGCCATCGCCCAGGTGATGTACGGTCAGAACAGGCAGCTTGGCCGCAGTTTACGGGAGATCAAGTTTCAGAACCGTGTGTTTCATGCCCTGCTCAGCCTTGGGAGCGTGGCCAATCGAGCGTCTGATATCCACTCGCTGTTGAACGACTCCCTGAGGCATCTGCATAACGATTTCCCGGAATACGGGTTTGCCGTTTTCCTGCAGGAGCGCCAACGCCCCACCGTGACACGTTACGCTGCCGTGGCCGGCCTGCGTTTGAGCCCCGAGGATGAACGTCACTTCGGCAAGCTGCTGGCCACACTGGATGGAGGCCAGGAAACTACCGTCAAGCTCCGTGAGAAACAGGAAGGGGAGCAGCTTTACGCCACTTCCATGGCAGGGCGCCTGAGCCACTACGAAGGGTGGCTTATCGTCCGTGCGCCACAGTTGGACAGCGCCCTGGAGCGCATGTTGACGCTGTTCGTCGATCAACTGGCGGCAGCCACCGAGAACAAGCTGCTCAACCTGGCATTGAAACGCACGGCCGAACGCGACGGTTTGACCGGGCTCTACAACAGGGGCTTTTTCGAATCGGTGCTTCAATTGAGCATTCAGAGCAAAACCCAGCCACCGGGACTGGATTTCGCCGTGTTGATGATGGACGTCGATGGGCTCAAGAAGGTCAACGACCAGTATGGGCACGTGGCCGGGGACCAGATGATTACCCACGTCGCCGAACGCTTGAAAATGCAATGCCGGGAAGATGACGTTCTAGCCCGCTACGGGGGCGATGAATTCGTCATTCTGTTTCCCTCGGCGGACCTGTCAGCGCCCAGACGGGTGGCAGAATTGATCAGGACGCACCTGGAGGGCCAGCAGTGCATCATTACCACCACCAACGGGACGCCCGTGGTGGCGGAGCTACGCCTGAGCTTGGGCAGTGCCAGCTCTACCGAAGTCCCTGCCCAGGAAGTGCTCACCCTTGCCGACAACCGCATGTACGACGACAAGACCGAGCGTCGCATGCAGCGCTCGCTCGGCTGAGTGTATCCATATCAGAGCGCTTCGACAGCGACTGAACATACCTTTCTGCGGCTGAGCCCAAGGATGAAGAACGCTACGACGCCGTAGGCCAGGGCGGCAGCCCCAAACGCCCAGGAGTAGCCTGTTATCGTGTCGGCTTGCGTCGCCGCAATCGACATCAATACGGCAAGCCCAACGGTAGGCCCCAGCTCCATGGCCGTATTCATCACGCCTCCGGCAAGCCCCGCCTGACCTTCCGGTACGTTCGTAGTCGAGAGCACCGCCGAGCCGGAGAAAATCAGCGATATCCCCGCTGCCAACAGCAACTGCCCGGGCAGAAGTACGCTCACATAGGCGGTGTCATGAGCGATTGCCGTCAGCAACGCGAAACCTATGCCAGCGATAACAAAGCCTGAGCAGCTGATGCTGACCGCCCCCCACCGCTCTACCAGCGATACGGCAACATGGTTTGCCGCCACCAAGGTGATGGCAAAAGGCAGGAACGCCAGCGCTACTTGCAGGGGAGACCAGCCGCGGACTTGTTGCAGGTAAAGAGTGAGAATGAACTCGATCAACACCGAGCCGGCGGCTGCCAGCAGCATTCCGCCTAGTCCGGCGATACGGCACGGCTCCCGGATGAAACCGGGCGGCAGCAGCGGATGACGGACCCTACGCTCGACCATCAGAAAGCCTACCAGGAGCGCAATGCCAACCGCCAGAGGACCGAATACGCGGCCGGAAGCCCACGCATAACTCTCGCTGGCGATCAGGCCATAGCTGGCCAGAGCTATCCCCAGGGTGGCGAGTAATGCACCTAGGGGATCGAGCCCTAGGTGCCGTGTCTCGTGGCGCTCCTGCGGCAACCGCCCCCGTGTCAACAAGAACGCGGATACTGCGACCAGCACGGGGATGCTGAACATCCAGCGCCAGGAGAGCCAGGTCGTCACGATGCCTGAAGCGATAAAGCCCAGCAGCGCGCCAAGCACGGAGACACCGCCCCATATGGCCATGGCCTTGCCATAGGCCGCTGGCTCAGGAAAGATCGCCCGCAGCAGAGCCATGGCGGCAGGCGCAGCGAGGGCTGCCCCCATGCCCTGGGCAAAGCGCATGCAGACGAGAAGCTCGAAGGAAGGCGCCAGCGCGGCACCCAGCGAGGCACTGCCGAAGATGGCCAGCCCCATGTAGAAGATTCGCTGCCCGCCGAAGCGATCCGTCAAACGACCACCAAACAGCAGCAGTCCACTGAACGGCAAACCGTAGGCTACCTGCAGCAGAAGCAACTCTGCCGAGCCAAGCGAGAACTCCAGCCCTAACCTTGGCAGCGGCACCATAATGAGCGCGATCGTGAAAATAAGCGTCGCCTGTACCATAGCCAGTATCCTGAATGCGAAGCCTGCCTCAGACGCGACTTTGCGCTCCAAGGATGTCGTATTCGGAGCCATTTCTTTTTCTCCCTTTAGCGCCCTGAGCCGGATCGAAGCGCTGAAATATGTATTTCGCTTAAGCCTTGTGGAGTTACAGCTAGGCAAACGGCGCCCAGGTATACGCCGCCAGATAAAGGCCGATGGCAAAGGAGACATGCGCAGCAAGACTTTTCACCTGAGTGATACCTGGCTTTGATTTGCGCGTGCCGGCAATGCCAATTCCGAAAGCGGGTTGCATGACGAAGAAGGGAATCACGACAGTGCCGACACCCACGATCAGAGCCGGCCCCAGCGTAGGGTTGCTCACCCATTCCAGCCCCCAAAGCGAGATCAGCAGGGCGGCCAAAATGATGCCGATGGCGTAGTGCACGACCCAACCCCAGGCACGCTCGCCGGCAACGGGCTGTGCCGCCATGATGGAGTCGTGATGGAATCTGCCTTGCGAGAAGTGGCCTAACCATCTCGCCACAAGGGCATAATCGAGTGGCGGCGCATGAAATAAGTGCTTCTGAATCCAGCCCCATGCATCCATCACTAATGTGGCGCCAATACCTATCACTACGGAGTGCAGGAGTATTTCGTTAACTTCGTGCATGATTAAACTCGTCATTTGTCCACGACGGTTTCACTGTACGAATTCAACTGAACTTGAGGTCAAGCGTGAAAACTCTGGATATTGCAGAAGTCGCCAGGCGCTCCGGCCTACCGGCCTCTACCCTGCGTTACTACGAAGAAAGAGGACTCGTCCGCTCGGTAGGAAGAAACGGCCTGCGGCGGGTGTTCGCGGAAAACGTTCTGGAGCGATTGTCGCTGATTGCGCTCGGGCAGAGCGCTGGCTTCACCCTGGAGGAGATCGGCAGCATGCTCGGTATCCAGGGCGGGCCCGATATCGATCGCGCTCGGCTGCTTGCCAAGGCCGACGAACTGGACCGAACGATTCGTCGCCTGACAGCGATGCGGGATGGCCTTCGCAATGCCGCCGCCTGCCCTGCCCCGAGCCACATGGAATGCCCGACATTTCAACGCCTGTTACGTCACGCCACCCGGCCAGCCGAGAGCGGCGCAAGTAGTGGACGACACAGCCCCAAGGGGTAGCCTGCTGGTCCGTGCCGTCATGGGACGCACGCCAGCAGGCCAGACTCACCTCTTGCCGACCTTGAACTCCAGGCTGTAGTTATTCAGCAGCGGCGGCATCGGTTTGCTGCTCAGCAGGCGAGTCGGTGGGTTGAGTTGGTACTCCCTGCCCTGCAACAGTTTGGCCAGCATGTTGCTGGTCACGGTCAGCACTACGCGCCGCCCGGGGCAGATACCGGTGCCACCGCTGAAGGGTATCAACGGCCATTGGTCCAGGGCATTCGGCTCCAGCCAGAGGTCGGGGTTGAAGCGGTCGGCTTCGTCCAGATGGCGATCATCGCGATGGAAGTAAGGTGCCAGGATGAGAATCGAGGTTTCGGCCGGCATGATACCGTTCTGCCACTCGGTCTCTTCCGTCGTCTGACGCAGCACCATCGGCGTGGTGGGCCACAGACGCAGCGACTCGAGAACGCAGGCACGCGAGAAATCGAGCTTGGGGGCCGGTTGGCCGGAACTCTCGGCGATATCGGCCTGGGCTCGCTCGGTTGGCTCGGGATGAGCAGCGAGCAGCGCCAGGGCGCGGAAGGTGGCCATGCCTGCCGGGTCGAAGGCGAACAGATACTGGGGTACCTGATGTTCGGGCTGGGTGGTGTCGCTGGTGGGCAGGCGTGCAATCTCCCCTGCCAGACTACCCTCCTCCCCGCGTTCGATATAAGCGCGCACTCGGTCGAGGAACTCATCCTTAACACGATCGTGCCCCGGATGAAAAAAGGCCCAGTTACCGGCACTGCGCAGCTTCTCGAGCATTTCCGTCAGGGCATGGTCGTCACGGGCGGTATCGCCCAGTACCACGCGACGAACGACGCGGTTCCAGGTCGCCTCGAACATGTCCCAGTCGAGCTTGCCGTCGTGCTGTTCGACGAGGGTGAGTAGCTCTTCGGCTTCCTGTTCGACAACCTGGACAAAGCGTGCTCCCAGGCCGTGCACAGGGCATTCGCTCTGCAGCACCTCTTCATTGAACCGACGGCGCTCGGCACGCTCAGGCCCGTGAGAGACAAGCGACATGTCGGGCTCGAAGTGCTCCAGCGCTTTACGCTTCGCCCACTCTGCCGTGGCAAAGGGTTCGGGGGTTTCGTTGAGCACACGGTTGGCGTCATCGGGGTCGAGGATAAGCGCCATGGGCTTACCCTCGGGAGTATTCAACATCAATGGGCCGGAGCCATACTTCTCGTTGAGCTTCTGCAAACGGCGAATGGAACGCTCGTCGAGACCTAGCTTCTCCGCCATGCCGACCACCTTGGGCCGACGGATGATCACGCCTTTGGCGATATTGGGTACGAAAACGTCGCCCATCACTGCCAGCGTTTCACCAACGGTGGCAGTGGGCAAACGGCTCTGAACGGAATCCTTCGTCATGACGCGCTCCTTTTTACGGCCCTTCCTGAACCGCAGTCTAGCTCCCCCTTATGGCTAAATTTCTCGATTAAACAAATTTTTACAGCTGCTTACCGGGCCTTCGGCCGCCACTTCGCCTTCAGAATTCACTCCACTCCTGTTCTGCGGCGGAGCGCTGGTGCGATGCCGTGGGCTTGGGGTCCGTCAGCTGCACGAGGCGCTTGTTCGCGGCTGTGTTTCGAGCTGTATCGCTGCTCTTTTCGCGTAGCTTTTCCTGGGGCGCAGGGTTTGCCGCAGCCGGCGCGGCGTTGGCATCGACGCGGAACGTGGCAATGAGGGCAGCGAGGCTGCTTGCCTGGTTCTCCAGCGAGGCGGCAGCAGCGCTGGTCTGCTGCACGAGCGTGGCATTCTGCTGGGTCACCGAATCCATTTCGGTCAGCGCTGCGTTGATCTGCTCGATGCCGCTGTTCTGTTCCCGCGTAGCTGTCGAAATTTCGGCCATCAGGGCGGTGACCTGCCGAATGGAGTCGACAGTGGCATTGATGGTTTCGCCGCTGCGCTCGGCCTGCTCGGCACCGCTGGTGATCTGACTGGTAGTGGCCTGTATCAGATCGCGAATCTGCTTGGCCGATTCCGCGCTGCGGCTGGCCAGAGAACGCACTTCGCTGGCCACCACGGCGAAGCCGCGACCCTGCTCACCCGCTCGTGCCGCCTCGACCGAGGCATTGAGCGCCAGGATATTGGTCTGAAAGGCGATGGAATCGATCACACCGATGATCTCATTGATGCGCTGGGCGCTGCCGGAGATCTCACGCATGAGCTTGACGGTATGCTCGACTTCCTGGCCGCCGGCCTCGGCGGTTTTGGTGGCGGATGCGGAAAGCCGATCGGCTTCGATGGCCGTTTCGGTATTCTTGCTCACCGTGGAGGCCATCTCTTCCATACTGGAGGCGGTCTGCTGAAGCGCAGCGGCCTGCTGCTCGGTGCGCGAGGAGAGATCCTGGCTGCCCGAGGCAATCTCGCCGGCGCCGGTAAAAACGAATTCGCTGCTCTCGCGCAGCGACACCACCAGCGTCTTGAGCTTCTCCTGCATACGCCCCAGGGCGCTGAAGAGCTGGCCGATCTCGTTGCGGCCACGGTCCTCGATGCGCGCTGTCAGGTCGCCGCCGGCAATACGTTCGAAGTGGGCGATGGCATCCCGCAAGGGTGTCACGACGGCACGCATCATGGTCATACGAATGAGCAGAGCCGCCAGCAGCGCAAGAACCAGCATGCCGATGGCAGCCGCACCGACGCGATCACTCAGCGTTTCCACAGCCGCGATGGCAGCATCGCCACGCTGTTCGCTGTATCCGATGAACGCCTCCATGGCGATATCGAGCTGCGCCCCGAGATCAGCCAAACGGCCCTGCTGTCGCTGCACCAGGAACGGTGCGGCATCCAGCAGCGGCACCAGCCCTTCGTTGACATAGGCATCGTACGCTTCCGTGATGGCCGCGACGTAAGGCGCCCGGGTGTCTGCAGCATCGATGGGGATCTGGCGAAATTCAGCAAAGCGCGCCTGAGCTACCGCCACGGCCGCCTCGGCCATCTCCTGATTCTCACGGCCGAGTTCAGGGTTACCTTGGGCGCTGTGCGCAGCGAAGCGGTCCAGGAAGGTTTGGGCCCGCAATACGTTGACCTGGGCCCGATTGGCCAGGTTGGAGAGCTTGACGTTGGTCTCCGCCAATTCATGCAGCGCCGACTCGCTGGCGGCGTTCGAATAAAAACCCAGGCCGCTGATCAAGCCGATCATCAGTACCAGCGCCGCCAACGCCCCCGTCAGGCTCCATTTGATGGATAGATTCTTCATCGTACCGTCCCCTGCGCCGAATGTTGTCCATTCATTCGTTATCGGCAGGCAGGGGCAGGAGTTTAGCCAAGCGCCTGAAAAAAAGGAGATTTGGTTACGTGAGGAACTATTCCTGCACCTGTTCCAGCGCCTGGGCCAGGTCGGCCAGGATGTCCTCTGGCGTTTCCAGCCCGACCGACAACCGTACCAGTGCATCGGATATGCCGTGCTCGGCTCGCTCTTCCGGCGTCAGTACGGAGTGGGTCATGCTGGCCGGATGCTGAATCAGGCTCTCTGCGTCGCCCAGGGAAACGGCACGTTGAACCAGTTCGAGGCGATTCATGAACGTTCTTCCCGCCTCCAGGCCACCGGTCAGTTCGAAGGCGATGATGCCACTGAAGTCGCTCATCTGCCGCCTGGCCAGCGCGTGCTGAGGAAAGCTCTCCAGGCCAGGGTAATGCACGCACTTCACCTGCGGCTGCCGCTCCAGCCAGCGGGCCACTGCCAGCGCCGTGGCGGACTGTCGCTGCATGCGGATTTCCAGCGTTTTCAGGCCGCGCATGACCAGAAACGCGGTGAAGGGTGACATTACGGCGCCGGTGAAGTCCTTCAGGCCGGTAAGTCGCACCTTGTGAATCTGCTCTTCGCTGCCCAACAGGATGCCGGCCACCAGATCGCCATGGCCGCCAAGATACTTGGTGGCAGAGTGCACGACGAAATCCGCCCCCAGCTCGATGGGCCGGGTGAGGACCGGGGTGGCGTAGGTGTTGTCCACCACCACCCGTGCCCCATACCGATGCGCGATGCGGCTTATCGCCTCGATATCCACCAGGCGCATGGTGGGATTGGCCGGTGTCTCGAAGTAGACGATCCGGGTGCTCTCACCAATGGCCTTTTCCAACTGCGCCGGATCGGAAAGATTCACGTGCCGCACCCGAATACCGAACTCGGTAAGGCCGTGGTGAAAGAAAGCATGGGTACAGCCATAAAGGTGGCTGTCGGTGATCAGCTCGTCGCCGGGGCGCAGCAGGCTCCACATCAGCGCGGTGATCGCTCCCATGCCCGAGGCGGTGGCCAGGCCGGCCTCGGCGCCTTCCAGACTGGCCATACGCTGCTCGAGGATCGCCACGGTGGGGTTGGAAATGCGCGAATAAAAGTGCCCGGGGGCGTCGCCGGCAAACCTGGCGGCTCCCTCTTCCACGCAATCGAAGGTAAAGGTGGAAGTGAGATGTACGGGCGGAGACAGCGCCCCTTGATCGTTCTGGGCATCGTAGGCGGCGTGGATGGCACGCGTGGCGAAGCCCCGCTTGGGCTGCAAATGGCTCTGGTGCATGACGCGACTCCCACCCTGAAGTTATGAAGTTGTTGTCTCGTCATGCTATGCCCTATTGAGGAAAATTTGCTTTCGTTTTCTGCCTTACCTGGCTAGATTTCAGCAATATAATTCCAATTTGAGGCGCGTCATGGATAACATCGATCGCAAGATCCTGCATGAGCTGCAGCTGGATGGCCGCCTGAGCAATCAGGACCTGGCGACGCGGGTGAACCTTTCCCCCTCCCCTTGCCTGCGACGGGTTAGACGGCTTGAGGAGCAAGGCATGATTCGCGGTTATACGGCGATCATCGACCAGAAGGCTTATGGCTACCCGCTCACTGTATTCACCCGCATCTCTCTGGCACGGCACGATACGGAAACGGTGGCGAAATTCGAGCGCCGGGTCAGGGAAATCGACGAGATCCTCGACTGCTTCGTATTGACCGGGCAGCGGGACTACCAGCTGCGCGTGGTAGCGGCGAGCCTCGAGGATTACGAACGCTTCATGCGCGACACGCTGCATACCATTCCCGGTATCGGTTCCATCGATACCAGCTTCGCCTTCGGGGTGGTCAAGCAGGCGCCGTCGCTTCCCCTACGCTGAACTCGCTCGCCTCGGCAGTCCCTTTCACCCACGCTCTCCTCCACTGGCGTGCAGGGCTCGGTTAAGATGAGAGGTTTTGCACTTTGGGGAACCATCATGCAAGCCTCTCTCGAGCAGCGTGCGCTCAAGATTTCCATTGCCGTCACCCTGGTGGTATCTAGCCTGGGGGTGACCTTCGGCCTGCTGGCCGGCTCCCAGTCGATTCTGTTCGATGGGGTATTTTCCACCATCGATGCCGCCATGTCGGCGCTCGCTCTGCTGGTGGCGAAGCTGGCGGTGCGCGAGGCCAGCCAGCGCTTTCAGCACGGCTACTGGCATCTCGAGCCGCTGGTAGCGGCGCTCAACGGCAGCATCCTGATGCTGCTGTGCTTCTACGCCTTTCTCAACGCCCTGCAGGGGTTGATGGAGGGGGGCCAGCCGCTGGCCTTCGACGTGGCCATCGCCTACGCCGTGGTAGTGGCAACGATGTGCTACGCCATGGTGTTCTATCAGCGTCGCATCAACCGTCGGGCCCAGTCGGAATTCGTGCGCATCGACATGCAGGGCTGGCTGATGGCCGCTCTCATCACCACCTCGCTGCTGGTGGCTTTCACCATTGGGCTGCTGCTGCAGGGCACCCAATGGGAGCACCTGACCCGTTACATCGATTCGCTGCTGCTGGTAGTGCTCACGGTCTGCTTCATGCCGGTGCCCATCGGCATCGTACGCCGTGCGTTGCGCGAGATCCTGCTGATCGCCCCTAGCAATATCGATCGCGAAGTGCACACCGCGATGAAGCCGGTCATGCAGCGCGAAGGGTTGGTAGAGTACTTCAGCCACGTGGCCAAGGCCGGACGAGGCCACTATATCGAGATTCATATCGTCACCACCCCGGAATTCGCCGCCGGGCGCGGTATTGCCGTTCTCGATGAAATCCGTGAAGAGATCGCTGCCAAGCTCAGCCCGCCGCCGGAAAGGCGCTGGTTCACCGTGGCTTTCACCGCCGACCCCCGCTGGGCCTGACCGATAGGGCTATGCTGTAGGGGGCCGGCCGCCAGCCGGCCGCGATAGAGCGTGGCAGCGAGGAGAATATGGCCGCATCGAAGGGAGAAACCGGGGAAAAACCCGGGGAAGAGCCCAGCGAACCGCACAACCTGATCGAGCTGATTGAAACCATCGAAGCGATCGAGACCCCTTCGGGCAAGCTTCGCTTCGATGCCGTGCTGGAAGCGATCGGACGACGCTCCTTCGGTCCCCTGCTGCTGCTGGCCGGTCTGGTGACGCTAGCCCCGGTGATCAGCGGCATTCCCGGCGTACCTTCGCTGATGGGCGTGTTTACCTTTCTGGTCTGTGCACAGCTGCTGATGGGCCGTCGCACCTTCTGGCTGCCGGCCTGGCTGCGCAATCGCCAACTTTCGAGCGCCAAGGTCCACAAGGGGCTCGGGTGGATGCGCAAGCCATCGCGAATGATCGATCGGCTGGTCTATCACCGTATCTCGTTCATGACCGGCGACTTGGCCATACGGCTCATCGCCGTGGCGAGCTTCGTTCTGGCGGTCGCCATGCCACCCATGGAGCTCGTACCGCTGACGGTCAACATTGCCGGGGTAGCGCTGACGCTTTTCGGTCTGGCGATCATGGCGCGAGATGGCTTGCTATCGATCCTCGGCTTTCTCGTCACCGGCATCAGCCTCTTTACCATGATCTACAACTTGCTCTAGGAGTCATCCCATGCTCCCGCTCGAACGGATACAGGAAGCCCGGCGCCGCATTGGTGACGACCTGCTCCCCACCCCTCTGCTGCTCGACCACACCCTGTCGGATCGCTTCGGCCGACGCGTCTGGCTCAAGGGGGAACTGTTCCAGCGCAGCGGCTCGTTCAAAGCGCGTGGCGGGCTCAACTGGGTGCGCACCGCCAGTGAAGAAGAGCTACGCAGCGGATTGGGGGCGGTATCGGCGGGCAACCATGCCTTGGGCCTGGCCTGGGCGGCAGGCCAGGCCGGCGTGCCGGTGACCATCGTGATGCCGGAGAATGCCAGCCCGTTCAAGGTGGTAGGCAGTCGCGAGCTGGGCGCCGAGGTGATCCTGCACGGTGACATCAATGCGGCGTGGGACTTGATGCACCGGCTAGTGGAAGAGCGCGGACTGACGCTGGTGCATCCCTACGACGACGAACGGATCATTGCCGGCCAGGGCACGGTGGGCCTGGAAATCCTCGACCAGGCACCCGACGCCACCGCTATCCTGTGCCCGGTGGGCGGCGGCGGCCTGATTGCCGGGATCGGCTCGGTAGCCGCCGCGCTGCGCCCAGAACTTGCCCTGATCGGCGTGGAACCGACTGGTGCTGCAAGCATGGCCCAAGCCTGGCGCCAGGGAAGCCCCACCCGCCTGAAAAGCGTCGACACCTGCGCCAAGAGTTTGGGCGCCGCCATCGTCGGCGATCTCACCTACCCGCTATGCCGCGAAACGACACGCTCACTGCTTCAGGTCGATGACGAGGCGATAGGCCGTGCCATGCATCACTTGCTCTACCACGCCAAGTTGACAGCCGAGCCCGGGGCCGCAGTGGGCGTCGCCGCCCTGCTGGAAGAAGCGGTAACGCTGCCGCCGACAGGCGATATCGTGGTGGTGATCACCGGCGGCAACATGAGTCGCGAGGAGCTGGAGCCTTTCCTCTGACGCCTACCGTATCGACACCCAAGCGCTGCTTCAAACCAGAATGAAATAGACGCAGGCGGCGGTCAGCGCTCCCATCGTCCAGTTGAAGATCTGCCAGGCCCGTGGGGTATCGAGCCACTGGCCGATGGCCACGCCGAAGCCGGCCCACAGGGCGATGCAGGGCAAGGCGACGAGCTCGGCAAAGGCCGCGAGCACTATCGCATTGACTACGGCATCGCCGCCTTGAGGCAGAAACCCAGCCATCAGCGCCAAGCCCATGACCCATGCCTTGGGGTTGGCAAACTGGAAGGCCGCCGCCTGCCAGAAGCTCAGCGGTTGCCCCTCGCCGCGAACCCTCATGTCCGGCGGTGGCGCGGTAGCGATCTTCCAGGCCAGATAGAGCAAGTAAGCGCTACCGATCACCCGCAATGCAAACTGCACTGAGGGGTAGCGCTCGAAAATCAGGCCGAGCCCCAGGGCAATGCCCGAGAACAAAAGAAAGCAGCCACCCAGGATGCCGAAGATATGCGGTAGCGTGCGCAGGAAGCCGTAGTTGGCGCCCGATGCCGTGAGCATCACGTTGTTGGGCCCCGGAGTGATGGTCATGGAGATCATGTAGAGGGCCGCAGGCCCGAGTAACGCCAGAGCTTCCATTTTATTGAATCCATACAATTTGGCGAAAGGTTTGTAATGTGCGCACAATTGTCAGCATAATGGGCCCATAAATTCAGTCAAAGGTTTTATTGTCACCATGACAATATGGGTTCCACAGCTACCTGATGAAGGCGTCCGCTACCGTGCCATTGCCGATGCCATCGCCGAAGCGGTGCGGAGCAACGAACTGGCGCCGGGCGGAAAGCTGCCACCCCAGCGGCAGTTGGCCGACCGCCTGGGCGTTACTGTCGGCACGGTGACGCGAGCCTACGCCGAGGCAGAGCGTCAGGGTTGGGTGGTCGCCAGGGTCGGCAGCGGTACCTTCGTTCGCAGTAACGATTTCGCTGCCACCAGCACCTTCCTGGCCAATCGCAACGACAGCCATGACGGCACCATCGATCTCAGCCTGAGCCTGCCACCTCCACATCCACTGCGCGCCGAGGCTCTGGGCCGGGTGCTCGCCGAAATCGCCCAGGATGGCGAGGTGCTGCAACGCGCCGTGGAGTACCAGCCGGAGCGCGGCGTCCCCGCCCATCGCGAGGCCCTGGCGGCCTGGATGACCGGACTCGGCATGCCTACGCAAGCCGAATCGCTGCTGGTCACCCAAGGCGGGCAACACGGTATCAGCCTGGCGCTGCAGGCACTGACCCGGCCCGGAGAACGCATTGCCGCCGACGTACTGACCTACCCCGGCCTCATCGGCGCCGCTCGTCAGGCGCACCTCAAGGTACTCGGCGTGCCGATGGACGAAGAAGGCATGGATATGGAAGCCCTGAGCCGCCTCTGTGCCCAGCAGCCGCCACGGCTGGTCTACGTCACGCCGGATCAGAACAACCCCACCGGCACCCTTCTCAGCGATGCCCGACGGGAACGGCTGGCAGCACTGGCCCAACGATACGATTTCTGGATCGTCGAGGATGGCGTTCAGTATCTGCCGCAAACGGAGCGCGGTACGCCGTTGTACCGATTGGCACCGGAACGCACTCTGTTTCTGTTCAGCACCGCCAAGGTCCTGGCCGGCGGGCTGCGCATCGGCGCACTCCTCGCCCCACCGGCGACTCGCGAGCGCCTGGGCGCGACACTGCGCGCCCAGAGCTGGATGGTGCCGCCACTGATGGTGGAGGCCGTCTGCCGCTGGGTGGCAAGGGAAGAGAGCCGTACGCTGCTCGAATGGCAAACCGAAGAGTTGGGGGCCCGCCAGCGCCTGGCGCGGGAGACGCTTGGCGGACACGCCATCGGCGGACGCCCTCACGGCGCCAACCTGTGGCTGCCGTTGCCCGAAGGGCAGCGCAGCGCGGCCTTCGTCGAAGCACTGGCCCAGCGCAATGTCATAGTGACCAGCGCCGAGCCCTTCTGCGTCGGCAGCGAGCCCGCACCCCAGGCGCTGCGGCTGTGCCTCAGCGCGGCGGCTTCGCGTGAGGCACTGGGTCAGGCCCTGGAGACGCTGAGCCAACTCCTTGCCGAACCGCCTACTGCCTCCTGGCAGACGCTATGACAGGCCGGGCTTCAAACCGACTCACGGCCGGCCAGCTCGGCAGCGGTGTACCAGGCGATCATGCGTTCTTCGTCGGTAGGTATCACCCAGAGGCCTAGCCGGCTACCGGCTGAGGCGATGTTGGTGGCATGGGCCTCGTTCGCCGCCGTATCGAGTTTCGCCCCGAGCCACTCGCAGCCTTCCACCACGGCGGCGCGCACCGGCGCCGCGAGCTCGCCGATACCGGCGGTGAAGACGAGATGATCCAGCCCGCCCAAAGCTGCCGCCAGGCTGCCGATCTCGCGCACGATACGATAAACAAACAGATCGATGGCCTCTGCCGCCTCGGGCGCCCCGCTTGCCAGCAGCTCGCGCATGTCGCCGCTGATGCCGGAGACGCCGAGCAGCCCCGACTCCTTGTAGAGCATGCGCTGCACGGCTTCGGGGGTCATGCCCTCCTGCAGAATCAGGTGCAGCACCAGGCCCGGGTCGAGGCTGCCGCTGCGGGTCCCCATCATCAGTCCTTCGACGGCGGTGAAGCCTGTGGTGGCGGCAATGCTCCTGCCATCCCGCAGCGCACACAGGCTGGCACCGTTGCCCAGGTGGGCGATGACGACTCGCCCGCTCGAGATCGGCCGGCATTTCGTCTGCTCGGACAGGGCGCGATTGACATAATCGAAGGAGAGCCCGTGGAAGCCGTAGCGAATCACCCCCCGATCGCGATAACGGCGAGGCAGCGGAAAGGTCTGAGCCAGCGTGGGCTGAGTGGCATGAAAGGCAGTGTCGAAGCAGGCAAACTGAGCCAGTTCGGGACGCAGGCCGGCTAGCGCGCGCACCGGCGCCAGGCCATGCGGCTGATGTAACGGCGCCAGGTCGACCAGGGCCTCCAGAGCCGTCAACCTGTCGGCGTCGAGGCCAACGGGCTCACGAAACTGGGCCCCGCCATGGACGATACGGTGGCCGACGGCTCGAACGTCGCCCAGGGCAGGATTGGCCTCGACCCAGTCGAGCAGACGACTCAGCGCCCCCTCGTGATCGAGGGTCGCCGGCACACCGTCCAGCGCAGTGACTTCAGGCTCTCCTGCCCCTGTGTCGCCTATCGCCTGCAGCTCGACCCGAGCGTGACTGCCCAATCCGGAAAAGTGGCCGCGATAGCGCACCGTCATGGCCATGGGGCTAGCCGTCGGCGCCGCAGAGAACAGCGCGAACTTGAGGCTCGACGAGCCGCTATTGATCGCCAGGATCTCGCCGCTCATGAGCGGGCTCGCTTCTGCTGCTCCGAGGCCAGCAGCGCCAGGGCGCAGGAGGCCATACGGGTAATGGCGTCGTCGGCGCGGCTGGTGAGCACGATCGGTACCCGTGCGCCGACCACCAAACCGGCGCCGGTGGCATCGGCCAGATAGGTCAACTGCTTCATGAGCATGTTGGCCGATTCGAGATCCGGCGCCACCAGAATATCGGCACGCCCCGCCACCGGCGAGACGATGCCCTTGGCGGCCGCAGCCGTCTCGGAGACGGCATTGTCGAAAGCCAGCGGACCATCCAGTACGCCGCCCTGAATCTGCCCACGCTCCGCCATCTTGCACAGGGCGGCAGCCTCCAGCGTCGAGGCGATCTTGGGATTCACCGTTTCCACCGCCGAGAGAATCGCCACCTTGGGCGACGTATTGCCCACGGCGTGCGCCAGGTCGATGGCGTTCTGCACGATGTCCTTCTTGTCGGCCAGGGTGGGGTAGATGTTGATCGCCGCATCGGTAATGAACAGCGGACGCGGGTAAGTCGGCACGTCGAAGGCCATCACGTGGCTCAGGCAGCGCTCGGTGCGCAGCCCGGTATCGCGCTTGACCACTTCGTGAAGCAGTTCGTTGGTGTGTAGCGCCCCCTTCATCAAGGCGTCGACCCTGCCCGCCCGCGTCAGAGCCACCGCTTCCGCTGCCGCCGCGTGGCTATGGGGTACGTCGATCAACTCGAATTCCGAGATGTCGATACCGGCCGCCTCGGCTGCGGCATGCACCTTGGCGCTGGGGCCCACCAGTACCGGAACGATCAGCCCCTGGCGAGCCGACTCGAAAGCCCCCATGATCGATACTTCATCCACCGGATGAACCACTGCCATGCTCACCGGCTCGGGGTGCTCGGCGGCGCTCAGCATCTCGTGCAGGCGAGCGCGCTCCGCCAACCGAATGCGTGGCAGCACGGTGCGCGGGCGGCGAATCTTTTCGGTCGGGGCCTGGACTTCCGCCTCACCATCGATGACGGTTTCATCGTTCTGATTGGTACAGATGCATTCGAAAACGATGCGCTTGAGCGATTCATCCTTGGTCTGGACACGGACGCTGACACGCAACACATCGCCCAGTCTTACCGGTTTGCGGAAGCGCAGCGTCTGGCCCAGATAAATCGTGCCGGGCCCGGGCAACTCGGTGCCAAGCACGGTAGAGATGAGCGCCCCGCCCCACATACCGTGAGCGACCACCTCCTGAAAGCGAGTGCTCTTGGCGAAGTCGTCGTCCAGGTGGGAAGGGTTGATATCGCCGGACATGATCGCGAAGAGCTTGATGTCGTCGAGCGTCAGCCGCTTCTCCAGTGACGCCGTATCGCCGACCTTTATCTCATCGAATGTGCGGTTCTCGATATGACCGTTGTTCGCCCAATGGCCCTGACTATCCATGCGCTGTGCCTTGATCGAAATGAATGGGTGGAACCGAGCGGCGCCGATACTGCAACGCAGCAAGTTCAGCCGTTAGCATCGGTCAGGCTCTTGGCGATGGCAAGCCTTGCACCACCGGTATATGCCACCACAATGAGGTTGAGCTCACTACCAGCCAGGGGCAGCGCCATGCACCGTTTCCGTAACGATCCCACGCTTGCCGTGCCGGTCTTTCCGGGCAGCCATATCGCAACGGATGGACACTACATCTTTCTTTCCGGGTTGACGGTGACCGACATTCAAGGGGGGGAAGCCGTACTCGGCGACATAGCGGAGGAAACTCGCTGGGTGATGCGCCGACTCACGCGCATGCTGGAGTATGCCGGCGCCTCCATGGCCGACGTGGTGCGGGTGGACATACACCTGACCAACCTGGACACCATACATACCATGGATGCGGCCTATGCCGAGTTCTTCGAGGAAAAACGCTACCCGGCGCGCACCTGCACCGAATCGTCACGCCTGAGCGGCGGTTCCAACGTCGAGATTACCCTGATGGCGCGTCAGCCCGCGAAAAGCGACAGCTAGAGCGTGTCCCCCGGCTCGACCCTGTAGCCCAGGTCGAGGGTATGCCCCTCGAGCGCTTCGCCCCGGATACGCTGGAGCAACTCGCTGGCAGCTCGCCGGCCTATCGCCTGGCGAGGGGTGATCACACTGGCCAGGCGCGGCGTCATCACCTGCCCCACGTCGTGTCCGTGAAAGCCGGCGATGGCCATCTGTCGCGGCACCTCGACCCCGCGCCGCAAACATTCGAAGTAGGCGCCTACCGCCACGTCATCGTTGGTGCAGAAGATGCCATCGGTCTCGGGATGCTCGGCGAGTATCTCATTGAGCAACGAAGCCCCTACGGTGTAGGAGGAGCGCTGACTGCGCTGAAGGGTCAGCGGCGTAAGCCCCTGTTCCTCCATCGCCTGGCGGTAGCCCTGCTCCCGCTGCAGGGTTCGCGGGTCGAGGCGCACCGCCAGATAGACGATGCGCCGCCTGCCGCGGCGAATCATCTCACTGACCATGTCGTAGGCGGCACGGACGTTGTCATAACCCACCGCCTGATGCAGCGGCCGGGTGAGCGAGTCCATGATCTCTACCGTGGGGATGCCGGCCGTTTCGAGCATACGACAGGTACGTTGCGTGTGATGGCTATCGGAGAGAATCACGCCGTCGACGTTATAGGAAAGCAGCGAGGCCAGGCTGCGCTCTTCCAGCTCCTGGCTATAGCTGTAGTGGGCCAGCATCAGGTGATAGCCGGCCGGCTCGGTGATCTCCTCGACTCCCACCAGCACGTCGGCGAATACCTGGTTGGTCAATGATGGCACCAGCACGCCGATGGAGTGGCTGGTAGCCCGCGAAAGCAGATCGGGCGCCCGGTTGGGGATGTAGCCGACCTGTTCCGCCACGCTGAAGATACGCTCTCGCAGCCCCTCGGACACGCTGTCGGGATCGCGAAGACAGCGGCTGACCGTCATCTTGGTGGCCCCGACCTTATCGGCGATGTCCTGGAGTGTCGGTCGTTTCTTCTTCACGGTGCCCCGCTTGTCGAACGTGCGTCAACCAAACCAACTCATCGAGACAGTGCTGCCATGCACTGCTCCAGCACCTGCTCGGGTTCCTGACGAATATCGACGATATGCGCTTCATCCGCATCGGGCGCTTCGAGCTGCTCGAACTGGCTGCGCAGCATGGCCTCACCGGAGAAGTAGTGACCGCGCCGAGTTTGCAACCGAGCGCATATGGTATCGAAATCTCCCTCCAGAAACAGGAATACAAGATCCGGCGCCGCCTCGCGCAGACGATCACGGTATTGCCGCTTTAGTGCCGAGCAGCCCAGCACCAGAGATTCCTCTCGGCGCACCAGAGCCACCAGCTCATCCAGCCAACCGCTGCGATCCTTGTCATCGAGGGGGATGCCGTTTGCCATCTTGGCGATATTCTCTTCGCTGTGGTAATCGTCGGCGTCATGGAACGGCGTGCCCAGGTAGAGGGCCAACCGTTCACCTATCAGACTCTTGCCGGAGCCGGAAACCCCCATCACCACGATACGGTAAGTAGCATCCTTCACGAGACCTCCCTGTCTTCAATTGCCGCGCACGGCGGCCATATCGGGCAGCCAGGTCACGATCGAGGGAAAGGCGATGAGTAACAACAGCACCACGATGAGCGCTGCGTAGTACGGTAGCATCGCTTTGACCAGCTGCTCCATCGATACCTTGCCCACGCCGCAGCCGACGTAGAGGCATGTCCCCACGGGGGGAGTGAGCAGCCCGATACCGAGAATGAATGCCATCAGCACGCCGAAGTAGACCGGATCGACTCCCACCGACGTGACGATGGGCGTCAGCATCGGCGCCATGATGACCATCGCCGGCGTCAGGTCCATGACGAAGCCTACCAGGAGGAGCAATGCCGCCACGATCAGCAATAGCAGGAACGGCTCCTCGGTGATTGCCTGTACCTGGCGTACCAGTGTCTGCGGCACCATGTTGATGGTCAGAAACCATGCGATGACGGTGGCAAAAGCCAGCAGCAACAGCACCATTCCGGTCAGCCGAGCGGTGCGGATCAACATGCCCCACAGCTCGCGTGGGGAAAACTCGCGGTAGAACACGAGCGAGATGAATAGAGAGTAGAGCAGAGCCGCAACCGCCGCCTCGGTAGCGGTGAAAACCCCGCCTAGAATGCCGCCAATGACGATTACGGGTAGCACCAGCGCCAGCCATGCCGCCTTGAAAGCCTGCCAAAGGCGGCCCAGCTCGAAACGCCGAGTCTGACCGGCATGCTCGAGGCTGGCCATGATGAAAGTGGTCACCATCAAGCCAAAGCCGATCATGAGGCCAGGGACGATACCGGCAATGAACAGACGGCTGATCGAGGTTTCAGTGACGATGCCAAACAGGATCAGCGGAATGGACGGTGGAATGATGATGCCTATTACCGACGAGACGGTATTGATCGCCGTGGCGTGAGGCGCGGAATAGCCTTGCTGCTTCATGGAGGGGATCATCATGGCGCCAGTCGCGGCGGTGTCCGCTACGGCAGAGCCGCTGATACCTCCAAAGAACATCGACCCGGTGATCGCCACTTGCCCCAAGCCACCACGTACGAAGCCTACCAATGCGCCAGCGAGCTCCATCAGGCGGCGTGCGATGCCACCATGAGTCATGACCTCGCCCACCAAAATGAAGAAAGGAATGGCAAGAAGGGGAAAGTTGTTGACCCCACGTATCGACTGCTCGATCAGGATGGATAGCGGAATGTCGGAGAGCACCGCCATGACCACGGCCGCCACGCCAAGGCCGAAGGCGATGGGGAGCCCAGTCACAATGGAGGCGAACAGGATGCCCAGAAATATCCACAGCATGGCTCAGCCTCCCATCTGTCGTTGATTCGGCTGACGGATCAGCCTCAAACACTGCCAGGAGCGCCACAGCGCCACGGCAACGATGAACAATGAGCAGAGCAGCAAGGAAACGTTGATCAGGTTCCACGGCACGCCAAGAATGGCCGTGCGCCCGGTGGAGCGAGACATGACCAGATACCCCCCCCAGACCATGATGCTCATCAATGCGGCAATGACGAGATGCTGAAACAGGTAAAGCGAATAGGCGGCCCGAGGCTTGAGCCGACGCACCAGGAAATCCACGGCGATATGCTCATAGCGTGCAAAGGCCGCCGCGGCACCGACGAAGATCAGCCAGATGAACAGCATGCGGGCCAGTTCATCGGCCCAGGGTAGCGAGCGATTGAACAACGCCCGGCCAAGCACATTGGCAGATACCGACACGATCAGTGCAACCAGAATCGTCGCGATCAGATGTTCCATCAGGAGAGTGATCCAGCGAAAGATTGCCGGGCCACGGCGACCTTCCGGGTCGAGCTGCAGCGGCTCACGCCGAGGGTCATCCAGATAGACGCTCGGATCTTCCGGTGGCGGGGTTGACGACATCATTCATTACTCCGAGCAGGGCAAGGGGTTCCCCCTGCCCTGCCAAATCAGCGAATGGAAGGATTACTCGATGGATTCGACGATGGCCTGGATCTCGGCGATCAGATCCTCGCCGATACGCGGCGCCCACCGCTCGTATACCGGCTGCACGGCTTCCTGGAAGGCGGCGACCTGTTCGTCATCAAGGCGGGTGATCTGCATGCCGCGCTCTTCGAGCTGGTCGCGTGCCCAGTCGTCGTACTCGGTGGAAAGCTGGATCTCGTACTCGGCCGACTGGCGTGCCGCTTCCTGCACCAGCTCCTGATACTCCGGCGCCAGACGGTCCCAGGTGCGCTCCGACATCATCATGATAAATGGCGTGTAGACGTGGCGGGTTTCGGAACCGTAGTCCTGCACCTCGTGGAAGTTGGAGGTCAGGATGGTGCTCCAGGGGTTCTCCTGGCCATCGACTACGCCTTGCTCCATGGCCGAGAACAGCTCGCCGAAGGCCATCGGCGTGGGATTGGCGCCCAGAGTTTCCCAGATCGACAAGTGGACCGGGTTTTCCATGGTGCGTACGGTCAGGCCACGTACGTCGAGCCCCGCCACGTCTTCCGGTGTCTCCACCGCGCGGGCGCTGTTGGTAAGCTGGCGATAGCCGTTTTCCGAGAAGGTCAGCGCCTTGAGACCGGTACCTTCGAAGCCATCGAGCATGCGCTGTGCGGTATCGCTCTGCATGACGGCAACGGCTGCTTCGCGGGTCGGCAGCAGGAACGGCAGGTCGAATACCGCAAGCTCCTGCACATAGGTCGTGGCCGGTGATGACGAAGGATAGCTCATGTCCAGGGAGCCGGTCTGGAGCATCTCCATCATCTGTACGTCATCCCCAAGCTGGCTGTTGGGGAAGACATTGACGGAAATACGCCCCTCGGTGCGCTGGTCGAGAATATCGGCGAAGTACTGCACGGAAAGATACTGCGGCGAACTCTCGGCCAGGCCGATGCCCATGCGCAAGGTATGGCTGCCGTGGTCCCCCACCACTTCGCCCTCGATGGCGGGCGGGTCGGAAAGTTCAGGGCTCTGTGCGTAGGCAATGCCCAGGGAAAGCGTAGCTGCACCGGCTAGCGTGAGGGTACTTCGCCAAAAGAGGGTCATGGCGGACTCCATTGGTTGTCGTTGTGAGTTGGTACGTTTGGGGTCTCCCCCGATGGCGCTTGGCCACGAGTCGAATGGCCGTTGTTACCGGTAACATTCGATGTAGGAAGGCTAGCCATAGCTCGACAAAGAGTCAATCCTGAACCCGCCGCCAGACCCTAGACGATGGTCGTAATGAGTCGCCTCGCTACGTCGACTCGGGCGACTATCTCAATCTCCGAACACTCCCGCCTCCCTCACGGCACGCCCTATCGCCGCCAAGATCTGCTCGTTACGCGCCAGGTCGAGTTCTCCGCGTACGCACGCCACTATCACGACACGGCGGGCGTCATCGCCCTGCCCATGCGTGGCGATACCGGCATCGCAGACTTGCCGGTGCTGGGTGCCCGTCTTGTGAGCCAAGCGAATGTCACGCCCCAGGCCGGCCCTGAGTCGCCGCTCGCCGCTGCTGGTACGCGCCATGACCGCAAGCATCTCACCGGTGCCCCACGCCCCCAGTGCCTGGCCCTCGGCCAGCATCTCGAGGCCATCGGCGAAAGCGTCCAGCCTGCCGCTGTTGAGGTCCGTGGCGTAATAGTGGTGAAAGGCGTCGTCGACGCTGGTCAGCAGCAGGTCCTGCGGTTCGAGTTCGAGGCGCTCGCGGAGCCATGCCACCCGCTCTCCATCGCCACGACGCTTACGCAACTCGATGAAATCCATGCCGCTCAGACTGAAGGCATCGGGATGCAGGTTGGCATAGGCGTGACGCCGCACGTCAACCAGGGACGTGATCGGCCCCAAGCCGCCGGCTGGCGATAGCTGCCGCGCCCGACGATTGACGCTCTCGAGCCCCAAGTGGCGAATCAGCATGTCGCTGGCCGTGTTGTCACTGACGGTCAGCATCGACTCCAGCAGCTGGCTGAGCGGCAAGCCGCTGCCCGGCGCCGCCCAGTTGGTGGTGCCGGCCCCGTCGACGTAATCGCTGCGCGTCAGCGTCAAGCGGTCCTGGAGTGCCATCTCCCCTGCCTCGACCCTGGACAGCAACTCGATGGCGATGGGCACCTTCACCAGCGAGGCCAGATACCAGTATTCGTCATCGCGCCAACCGAAACGCGCCCCGCTGCCAAGCTCGCGCACATGCACACCGATTTCTCCCTTGAAACCGGCGTCGAGCAGCGCCAACCTCGCCTTCAAGCGCTCGGCCCAGGGCGGGTCCTGGCGCGCTTCCACCTGAGCTGCCCAGCTCGTCTGGGCCGTGGCCATCGATGGCAGCAACATGACCAGCAGCAACAGCGTGCGTGCAATCCATGGATAGATCATTTGCTGTGCTCCCTGAACCAACGCAGAAAGGCGATCCACCCTGCCGTGAGAAGGATCAAGGCCAGGCCGATGCCCAGCACCTGGGGATAGCTGTAGACCTGCCAGGCATCCCACAGCAAGCGCAGCACCAGAAAGATGGCCACGATATGGAAAATGAAGGCACGCAGAGCGTCGGTGCCGATTACGCTAAGCGGCTTGAGCCAGGTGGCAGCCGAACGCCCCCCCAGCAGGCAGAGCGCAAGGATCATCAGCGCACCGCCGACGCTGAACGCCATGAAGGGCACTTCAGGCGGATGCTTGCCGACGTTCCAGGCCACGGCCATCATTGCTGCATCGAGTTCGGGCAGCGAGAGCGCCACGAAACCGAGCATGAACAGCATGCCCATCCCGGCCAGGGCCAGGATCAACCGGCGCTGCGTGAGCGGCTCGCCATACCAGCGCAGGGTGGCTTCACCGATCAGCAAGCCCAGCATCACCAGCGGCAGCCGAGCCAGCTGCCCCCAGGTGTAATGGTCCGCATCCTCCACCAGCAGCGCCTTGAGGATCTCGCTGCCCCAGAAGTGAAAATGGCGTTCAAGCATCACCGACAGTACGCCGACCGCGACCGGTGCCAGCAGTCGCGACCAGAGCGGCATGCGACACCAAAGCGGAAGCACCCAAGGGATCCACAGCAGCGCCAGCGCATAGAATCCGAGAATTTCGACCCAGATGGCGAAGCGCTGGTAAAGCAGCGCGTCGAGGATGTCCTGGGTCGTGAACATCGGCAACATCTCGACGATGGTCAGGGCCTTGTACCAGAACAGCACTTCCAGACCGCGCAGCATCAGCTTCAGCCTTCGCTGCGGCCAGTCGGCGGACCCTACCTTCGGCAGGAAAGCGACCGCCAGGGCGATGCCGAACACGAGGATGAACAGCGATGAGGAGAACTTGGTTATCAAATGGATCGGCACCATGCCCCATTCGGGCACCTGACGAATGCCCAGCAGACCACTGACGGTATGACTGAGGATCATCAGGGCGATGGCAATGCCGCGGGCGAGATCGATGGCGTCCACCCTGGCGGGCAGGGATGGCAGCTGGGGCGTCTGGCTTAGCCTGATCATGGCGATTCCCTCGCTCTACGCTATTCAGACGAAGCCTAGGGTCGTACGACTGGCTCCACGCTGGCGAGCGTCAAGCGACGCCCTTCGGTGGGAGAGTACTCGAAGTCGCCAACGACGCGCACCGTCTCACCCAGGTGTGGCGCGATCATCGCGTGGGGAAATATCTCAACCCGGTTGAGATCCTCATCCTCGATCCAGTAATGCAGCGGGTCCTCGAAGTGCCTGACCGCCCCCTGGGTCGCCACGCTGGAACCGTCGAGCTGTTCGGCCTGATTGACCAGCACCGCCAAGGTGACGTCACGCACGTCATTTTCCTGGCCCGAACAGGCCGCGAGCCCAAGCAAGGCCAGCCCCGCCATGATGCCGTTTCGCTTCTGCTTCGTTGTCATCGCCATATCTACCGACTTTACGGTTTCATAAGCCTGACCTAAAACGACTGCTGCCGCCAGCCAAGGGGTGGCGGCATGTTTTCCACCTTGGAACTCGGCGCCGGGCACGGCATCATGAGGCCCCTGCAAACTCATCCACCCTTGGGGTCACCATGAGAATCGTGTTGCGCTATTTCTTTCGGGGCGTTCGGCTGGTGCTGTCGCCGGTCATGCTGGTTGCCGAAAAACTCTCGACGCCACAGAGCATCGAGCGCAGCGACGAGGAGCAGGCACGCGTCGATGAAGCTTGCCGCAAGCTCGCGCTCTACCAGTTTCGCTCCTGTCCTTTTTGTATCAAAGTGCGCAAGGAAATGGCTCGACTGGGGCTGAAGATCGAGATTCGCGACGCCCAGCTCGACCCCGATCGCCGTCGAGAACTGGAAGAAGGTGGCGGCCGAGTAAAGGTGCCCTGCCTGCTGATAAAGCACGAAGACGGACGTGAAGAGTGGATGTATGAGTCCGATACGATCAACGCATGGCTGCATCGTCATTTCGGCCAGGTCGGTCAGGCCAGCTGAGCGTTTTCGGCGCTGAACAACAGCGCATCTGCCAGCCGGTGTGCCTCCTTCGCGTTCAGATACGGCAGGGTCTGGCGACCGTTGGCCAGCTCGAGGTGCAGCGTGGCAACGCCTCGTCGGCGTTGCAGCCAGCTCTGCTGAACGCGTAACGAAATCAGGTGCTGCAGAGGGAAGACACCGGTGCGCTGCCCCAGGATCCCGCGGCGAATACGCAGGTAGCTATTCTCTTTGGCCCAGCCTGTCGCCATCCAGCGCCACTGGGCCAGCGCAGCGGACAGGAGCAGGAGCCCCCCCGCCAGACCACCCCAAGCCAATGGCGACAGCTGGCCAGGCGCCAGCACTGCCACTAGCACGCCCGCCCCGGCAGACATCAGCCCATGGCGCAGCAGCAGGACGCGCCGATAGCTCGAATCCACTCGCTGCAACGATTGGCCCGCAGCGTAGCCCGGCCAGAATCGCGCCGTGAGCCATTCATACTGTTCCAGGGTAAGCCCCGGCACCAGGAAGCGACGCGACTCGGCGGCATCGCCGCCCGATGCACCATACTGATGACACACCAGATAGCCTCGCCCAAGCAGCCGGCCGAGCCCCGTCTGCACCCACTCCACCACCTGCAAGCGAGACAGGCTCAGCGTCTGCTCCTGACGATGGACCAAGCCGCTACGCTGTACCTGGCGATCCCCCTCATCGAACAACTCGTAGCCATGAAAGCGCCACCAGGCGGCCAGAATGGCCAACACGCTCAAGCTAGCCACCACGAGCAGGATGCCTAGCGCGATGGTTACCCAGGGTGAAGCCGGCTGCCAGGCAGCAAGGTCGAACTGGGGCAGAACGTCATGCACCCAGCGTTCCAGCGGCCGAACCAAGGGCGACAACATGGCCGCAATGACGAAGATCGAACGGCTGGCCAGGCCGTGAAGTACGATCGCCTTGCCGCTGAGAGAAAAAAGCGGCGCCGAGCGCCTCGCACTAGCCCTGTCCTCGGCCGGTGTGGCACTGCGCGGCCCCTGTAACGACGGAGCCAGATCTGAGGATGAGCGAAGCTCACGCTCGAGGGCTTCGGCGCATTCACGCCGAATACCGGGCAAGGCAATGCGGGAGGCCTCGCCGGCCTGGGTCTCCACTTCCCATAGCACCAGCCCGAAAGGACGCATATAAACCGGCTGATGGGTAACGATACTCTGCACGTGGCGGGCCGCCACCTTGAACTCACGATGCTCCAGCAGCCCTTTTTGCACGATGAGTACATCACCGTCGCAGCGATAGCGAAACCGACGGTAGTACAGCAGGCTACACAACACCGCCAGAGTTATCAGTGTCGCGCCCCCCAGCGCCAGCTCCCGCAATCCCAGGCGCTCCAACATCGTCAGCCCCGCCCCGGCACCGAGCACCAGGGGCAAGTGCTGGCGTACCAGAGTGACACCACCGCTGAGCAACAGCAGGAGCACCGCCCAGGGGGAAAGCCTCTGCCACCCGGCCTGCTTTCGTTCGTCCTTCCTGCTTGGCCGCAATGCTTCGCTCATGGCAGGTCCAACTCTATCCGCTCGGAGGCGGTATTCTCCAAATGGGCCAGGAGATGCTGACGAATCGCACCGGCCTGGGCGGCCGTCATTCCCTCCAATACCATGTCCGCCCCCCTGCCACCCGCCGTGAAGCAAACCAGGCGCACCAACCCGAAGGCACGTTCGACGGGATTGCTCAAGGTTTCGATATGCTGCAAACGCGCCAATGGCAGCACCTGGGTGCGCTGAACCAGCAGGCCGCGCCGATAGATTACGTCATGCTGACGCAAGCCATAGGCCCGACGCCGCGCCTCCCACCACCCCTGGACAATGGCTATCGTACCCAGAGCGGCAACGCCAAGAGCCGGCCAGGGCTGCCAGGCGGCGAAATCTTCGTGCAGAAAGGGTAACGCGGCCGCCAAGGCCGTGAGGAACAGCCAATGCAAGGCGCGCAGCACTGCCTGGCAAGGCGCCAGGCGAGTAGAAACGGGGACGAGTCGCGCATCCGCGAGGGCCGGCAGATGCTGAGGGTCCAGCGAGTCATTGGTGAACGACACTCGGGCTCCTTCGTCGTGTCTCGAATTAGTGCCGGGCCATGCTTTCGAGCATTGCCGCCAGGGCCTCGGTCAGCCTGGCCATGGTGACATAGTCGAGGCGCTCTGGAGTGTCGCCGGGTCCATGGTAGTAAGGATTGCGGAAATTGGCCGTGTCCGTAAGCATCATGGCGTGAAAACCCATTTCCCAGAAGGCCCAATGATCCGAGCGGTTGATGTCGCCCAGTTGAGGGGGCGCTGCCATGCCTTCGGAGGGAACTTCAGCATGGCGGCGAAAGGCGCCGATTGCCTGATGCAGCAAGCCACGCGACTCCAGATTGCTGACGAAGGCGAGGAAATTCCCGGTATCCGGATAGAACAGATCGAGGGGAAAGGGATAGTGCTGGGACCCGGGCTCGTCGCTGTAGTAGCCCAGCATCTCCAGCGAGATCATGCCGACGATGTTCCACTCTTCGGCCTTGGCTTGCCGCGCATAGCGCAGGCTGCCCATGGCATGGCTGCCGAAGAAGGGCGCCTCCTCATTGACGAAGGCCACCAGGCGCAGGGTTCGGTCGAGCTCGACCTCCCGCAACTGACGCGCCAGCTCGATCAACACGGCGACGCCGGATGCGTTGTCGTCGGCGCCCGGACTGCCGCGCACCGTATCGTAATGGGCGCCTACCACGAGCACTTCGTCGGCCAGGAGGCCACCGGGTAGAACGACTTCAATGTTGTGGAAGACCCGGTTGCCGGTGGGTACGTCATGACGGCGTGGCCGATGCCCCGCTTCCTGAAAGGCATGTTCGATGTAGTCACCCGCCGCGTGCAGCGCTTCCGGCCGCCAGTAATGGCGTTCGCCGATGTCGTCGGCCAGGACCGCCACGTGTCGGTGCAGCCGTCCGCTGAGCATTTCGCCCTGCTCTCCCAGGGGAGACGGCTCGTCGCGAAAGGAGGCCCCGGGCATGTGCAGCATCAACCAGTACCCACCTCCCAGCAACATCGTCATCAGTAGTCCGAGGACACCCACCACGGTAATAAACGATATTCGCTTTTGCCTCATGTGAGGTCACGCCCGGCGCCCTGATGGACGAGACGATGATGTTCGCTGCCGTCTTTCATGCTGGTTCTCCCCTTCCCTGGAATCATCTCTGACCTGCTCAAGATAGGTCTACCCCCCGTCGGTGAAAAGGGCGATACCCTGCCGGCAGGCAAAGGGAACCCGCTTGTGTTTTCTTTTTGGGCCACCCTGGGTAACTGGACTCATGCTGCTACAGTGACGAGAGGAACGTCAGCATTCAGCTGCCGTCGTACCCCGGGCGCTGCGCTCTGGTGTCGCCAAGGAGCCACTGTCATGCGTGTTTTTGCCAATCCGGTCGGTCCTGGCTCGCTCTGGTTCGACAATCTTGCCACTGCCAACGGCACGCCTGTTGCCTATGACCCGCAGGCCAGGGCTTTTCTGGCCACGTCACCTTACTGCATCAATCGAGATGTCATCAGCTGCAACTGGATCGCCCCCGAACCGGGCGCCTTCTGCCGTTCCTGTGCCATGACGGCACTCGCACCGGATCCCAGCATTGCCAATGCCATCCCCCACTGGGCCAAGACTGAAGCTGCCAAGCGCTGGGTGATCGACAACCTTGGCCGATGGAACTGGTTTAGACCGGAAGACCCCGGCGCCCCACCGACCTTCAACATGCTGGCTGAAGGGCCGACGCCCGTCGCCATGGGGCATGCGGGGGGTGTGGTGACCATCAGCGTGGCGGAAGCGGATCCGGTGCTGAGTACCACCCGGCGTGAGGCGCTCGAAGAGCCATATCGCACGATGATCGGCCACATGCGCCACGAAATTTCGCACATGCTCTGGTGGAGACTCAGCCAAAGAGAGGATTTTCTGGATGCCTTCAGGGCCATGTTCGGCGATGAACGTGAGGATTATCCCGATGCCTTGCAGCAGCATTATCGCGAAGGCCCCCCTTCCGACTGGCGTTCGCATTTCATTACCACCTATGCCTCCGCCCACCCCCACGAGGACTGGGCAGAAACATCCGCCCATTTGCTCCATCTGACCGATATCACCGATAGCTTCGTTGCCGCCGGCCTGACCTCGCGTGAGGTGCCGCACGATGGCTGGGATCCCTATATGGAAGCGGATGCCGAGCGTTTGATCCATGTCGCAGCGGTGCTTGCCATGGGGGTCAACCACATCAATCGCTCAATGGGGTACTCGGACCTTTATCCCTTCGTACTTTCCGAGGTGGCACTGCGCAAGCTGACCTTCGTGCACGACTGGCTGCGTCGAGGAGCCCAGGGCCTATGAGCCGATAGCGCCGGCATCGCTCTCGGCCACGCAAACCCGGTTGCGCCCGCCGGCCTTGGCGCGGTAGAGCGCTGCGTCGAGGCGCTTGTAACACTGCGCTTCGGATTCGTCGCGCCCCAGCTCGGCAACGCCAAAGCTGCTCGTGATCATGCCGGCGGGCGTGAAAGCCGCCTGGGCGATGGCTAGTCTCAGCCTCTCCGCCAGTTTGGCTGCGCCCTCCAGCGGCGTGCCGGGCAACAGCAGCATGAACTCCTCACCGCCCCAGCGCGCCAGCACATCGATCTCCCGCAGCTGTTGACGGCTCGTTTGTACCAGCTTGCCCAGCACCATATCCCCGACGCTGTGACCAAAGGTATCGTTGATCTGCTTGAAGTGGTCGAGATCGAACATGATCAGGCTAAGGGGCTGACCGTTACGGCGGGCTCTTTTTCGCTCATTGGCCAACAGGTCGAGAAAGCGGTTGCGATTTACCGCTCCGGTGAGAGGGTCGTGGCCGGCATGATATTCAAGCTCCGCCTGGTGCCGCTTGGCCTCGCTGATATCGCGCATGATGGTGGCAATGCTGTCGACTTCTCCACTCTCGGTTCGACGCGCCACGATCAACTGCGAGACGGGAATTTCACCGTTACGCCCCAGCACGCTTGTTTCCGCATACCAGTACCCTTGCTCAACCGCACAGGGTATACCCTCCTCCTCGATCAACCGACGTACCTGGGGTGGGTGCGCACAGGCCAGTGCATCCAGCATGTTCTCGGGCAGCACCCCCAGCAGGTCGCGACCCGCCTTGTTGAGATAGACCACACGGCGCTGATCATCGGCAATGGCGACGATATCGGGCGAGGCATCCAGCAGGTGGGTCAACCTGTCCTGATTCATTTGGGCTGCATGGCGAGCCGTCACGTCCTCGATGATGCCGCTGAATTCGACGGTGCCATCGGCAGCGACTTGGCGCAGTGATGTCACCTCCGCATGTATCAGCGCTCCCCTCATGGTACGCAGACGTAATGGACGCCGAGTCACAACGCCGTCTCGCTCCAGATCCGTGAGAAGCGCCTTGAGCTCATCGGCGGAGTCATACAGCGAGGAGGGCTTCACCTCGAACAGGGCCTCTCGCGACTCGGCCTCGAAGATTCTCACCATGGCGGGGTTGAGTGCCGTGAAACGCCCGCCTGGCTCCGCGCTATTGCGGTAAACCCCGACGGGGAGGTTGTGAAACAGGCCGTTGTAGGTTTCAAGCTGGGCGCGATATCGCTTCTCGTCGGTGACATCGATGATGATTGAGCTGAGAAACTCATGTCCATCCAGCATCACCGGCCCGGAGTAGACGTGAACATCGCGAATCTCGCCGCTGGCAAGGCGATGGCGGAATTCGAAGAAGAGCTGCTGGCAGGCCTCTGCCTTGGCCATGCTGGCAACTACCGCTTCGGGCTCGAGGCAGTTGATGTCGGTGATCTTCAGCTGCTTGAGTACTTCGGCGGGATAGCCGTAGAAAGCCACGGCAGCGGCATTGGCATCGGCAATGCGCCCATCGCTGGGATCGATCAGCAACTTGACGGCCGGATTGGTATTGAACAGCTGCTCATAGAAGGAAGCGTGATCGTCACTGGTCAAAGGTGAGCCCTTGCGTATCGACGCCTTGGCCCGAACACGAGCAGGCGCCATTATAATAATGGTCGTACCAACATATCGGCAGCTTCAGCCTAAGCTGAGATCCTTAGTCCGCCTACTACGACGAGATTATGACTTCCTGGCGTGGATGAACAGATTGCGCGGGGTCAATTGATGGTCACAGAAGGTGCCGATTTCCACGCTGAAGCCGGCCTCCTGCAAGCGCTTCGCGCGATCCAGCGCCAGCCATATCTCCAGCGGGCGACGAAACAGATGGCGAACCAGCTCCAGACGCTCAACTTCCCACAGCCTGTGCCAGCCTGCGGCTTCATGGCGGGCGTAATCGAGCGATGACGGCAAGTCCAGCCCCTTCTTGCGGGCCGCCCAGGTACAGAAATCCGAAAAGCGCTCGGGCAGCTGCCCATAAGCCAGGCTGGGAACGGGGAGGTAGCTGTCGACACCCCTCAGTTCGCGCTGGAGCTCATCGAAGCCCAGCCGCCAGGCGTTGGCCTGCTCGCGTCGGCGCCGCACTCCCCGTGGCGCCGTTACCGTCTCCTGAACCGCCAGCGTCAGGTCGCTGCGAACGAGCGAGAAAGCGTGGCTGCGGCAAAGCGCACGGCCGCACTGCGACACGGGCCGATAGTCGGCCGCCTCGGTGCGGTGATAGCAACATGGCGCCAGGGAGACGCTGCTGCCCGATGCCACGGCCTGCTCGATCAGACTCAGATGAAGGTCACCACAGGCATGCAGTGCTACGACGTGAGACTGCGCTGTAAGAAAGCGGCCCACGTTCGGGGCCAGTACGTCCTGCTGATGCAGCCTCACCGGGGCCTGCTGCACCGTGGCCAAGTGCTCTCCTTCCTGGCACAGGACGGCCTGCCACTCCAAGGCGGTAACCTCGCGGCCATGCCAGCGCGCAAGGGCTCGTGACAGATGCCCCTTACCGGCACACCACTCCAGCAGTGTCTCCCGCGGCGTCACCTTCAGATGCCGCACGAAGGCCTCGATCTGCTGCCACTTGCGACCGCCCACATGTTGAGCCCACGCCGGCGGCAGCGCAACGGGCTCTAGCGGCAGGGTCGGCAGCGACACCAGCTCGGCAAGCTCGGCTACCGGCAGCCAACCGGTAAGGGGCGAGTCTTGCCAGGGGTTGCTCTGCAGGCTCTCCAACTGCGCTTCGCTCAGCCCGAGCAGCGTATCGGTCAATTCGGAAGAGACAGCGTTCAGGGGCGCTCGCCGATGAATGAACGGAGAGGAACGCCAGACAGGCTGCCATTCGGCCAGCAGGGCGGTAAGGCGTTCGAAGCGCGTATCAATATTCGATGCGGGATGCTTCGGCATCGAACTCCACCGCTATCCGGATGCCCTCTTCCAACGTTGCCTCCTCACCTAGCGCCTGCTGCAGGGCCAAAGTGCCCTCTACCCTGCCCGCCACATGGGCCTTGCCCCCTGTCACTTCGAAAGTGTCCAGCACGAGGGAAACATCGGCCTCGTCAGAGGTGAAGACGGGCGGCATGGCACTGGCTCCGATGGGGTGCAGCAGGTCGAAATCGACGACCTCTCCCTCAATGAGGGTAATGCTGAGAGAGAGGGAGTCGCGGACTCGCCAGCTATCCGGTTCGATGAAACCGACAAGGTCGATCACGGTCCGGTCGCCCGCTACAGTAAAGGTGGCGTTGGAGTCGGCACCCTGGCTCAGGATGAACCACTCCTGGTCCTGGCCATCGAGCACGCCAATCATGTTGCCCACCATCTCCGCTGGCTCCTGGCCATGCGCCAGACCGGACAGGGCCAGCAGAGCCAATGGCCATCGCCAGAACGGCAGCGTCACTTTCCTGCGCATTGTTCCCCCTTGCCGTGGCTTCGGCACTTTGGCAGCCGGCTCATTCTCCCGGCACCCCGGCTGGCTGACAAGCCCCGCGCATCCATCTCTCCGGGCACGGGCAGACCATGCCAACGGCTCGCAGGAATTCCAGCGGGCTACCTCAGCATAGCTGGCTTGGCGACGCACGGAACCGTCGAGCCAGGCATGTAGCCGAGCGTTACCCCGGCAAGCGACGTAGTGGTATGGTCAGCCCAACGCCCGAACATCCGGCCTGTTTCTCAGGTGAATGGAGAACACCATGATCGACTTCTGGACCTGGACGACCCCCAACGGCCGTAAAGTCTCCATCCTGCTGGAGGAGCTCGGCCTTCCCTACCGTGTCCACAGCGTGGATATCACCCAGGGGGAGCAGTTCGAGCCTGCCTTCCTCGAGATAAGCCCCAACAACAAGATTCCCGCCATACGTGACGACGAGACCGACACCGTCCTGATGGAGTCGGGGGCGATTCTGATCTACCTGGCCGAGAAAGCAGGTCGTTTTCTCCCCAGTGACCCGGAACAGCGCTACCGCACCCTGGAATGGCTGATGTGGCAGATGGGCGGGCTAGGCCCCATTCTTGGCCAGGCCCACCATTTTCTGAGGTTCAACGCCGGTCAGGCGCCCTATGCCGAACAGCGCTTTCATGCCGAGGCCGAACGCCTCTACCGTGTGCTGGACGCCCGCCTGGCCGACAATGCCTACCTGGCCGGCGCCGAATACACCATTGCCGACATGGCTTGCTGGCCCTGGGTGTCACGCTACGAGTGGCAGCGCATCGAGCTGGCAGACTACCCCCACGTGAGGCGCTGGTATCTCGAGATTGCCGGGCGCCCAGCAGTGCAGCGCGGCTACCACGTACCGAAGAAGGTCAACGAGATTCCTCTTCCATGAGTCAGCAAGACAGGACGAGCCCCCAGGGGGCGGCAACACGCAGCGTGCTGGTGACGGGATGCTCCAGCGGGATCGGTCATGCCGCCGCCCTCGCCCTGGCCCAGCGGGGCTGGCAAGTGTTTGCCACCGCACGCCGTGAGGAGGACCTGGCCCGCCTGCATGAGGTGGGGCTCGTGCCGCTGCCGCTGGAGCTGACCTCGAGCGCCTCCATCGACGCCTGTGTGACTCGGCTGCTGGATCACACCGGCGGCCGTCTGGATGCACTGTTCAACAACGCCGCCTATGGCCAACCCGGCGCCGTGGAGGACTTGACCCGCACAGCACTGCGCGCCCAGTTGGAAGTCAACCTGTTCGGTACCCACGAACTCACGACGCGCATCATTCCCATCATGCGCGAACAGGGCTTCGGGCGCATCGTGCAGAACAGCTCGGTGCTCGGTTTCGCTGCCCTGCCGTATCGCGGCGCCTACGTGTGCTCCAAGTTCGCTCTGGAAGGGCTCACCGATACGCTGCGCCAGGAACTGCACGGCAGCGGCATCCACGTCAGCCTGATCGAACCCGGCCCGATCGCCAGCCGCTTCCGTGAAAACGCCTACCGTGCCTTTCGCGAGCACATCGATACCGAGAGCAGCTATCATCGCTCCATTTACCGTACGGTCGAGGCGCGACTGGCAGGCCAGGGCGATTCCTCCGGCGGCGCCTTCACCCTTGGCCCGGACGCCGTGGTCGACAAGCTGATCCACGCGCTGGAGAGCCGTCGCCCGAAGGCACGCTATCATGTCACCTTGCCCACTCACCTGTTCGGCTTCCTCAAACGCCTGCTCACCACACGCGGCATGGACCGGGTTCTGCTGGCATCGACACGCGACGAACGTAAAGGAGACTGACTTGAGTCGAATCATCTCGCTGCTATTCATCGCCGCCATGGCCTATGGCGGCCTCTATCTTTATTACGGCCATGTCGTCAGACAGGCCATCGACCAGCAGCTGGAGGCACGCGGTCTCTCCGCAGTGGAAGTACAGCGCATCGAGTACGCCCCGCTGGCACCGCTGAGCACCCAGGCCACCATTCGCGCCGAGGTCGGCTACCGCGGTGCCGATGCCACCGTCACCGTTCGTCTTCACGGCCACCCGGTATTCTCCGACGAGGTACGCCTGGAACTCGACGGCCTGCAGAACCTGCGGCTAAGGTTTGGCGTGGGTGGTTGAAACGAATCGATCGAACAGGGTGGATGAAACAGGAGGTGCAGACGCATGTGCAGTGCCTATGTCATCGGTCAAGTGACCGTGCACGACCCCGAGCGCTGGATGGAGTACGTCGAACGCGTGCCCGATACTCTCGCGCCATGGGGCGGCGAAGTGGTGTTGCGTGGACAACGCACGGACATGCTGGCAGGCGAGCCGGGCCATCCCAACATCGTGGTGATCAAGTTTCCCGACCGGGCAGCCGCGGAGCAGTGGCACGCCTCGCCCGAGTACCAGGCCCTGGTACCGCTGCGCGACTCGGCAGCCCAGGTCGACCTTGCCGCCTACCAGGCCTAGCCTTCGGCACAGGCGAGCCACATGGTATGATTCGCGTTTTATCGGCGAACGATGCCGTACTCGCCGGTACGACATTACGCCCACCATCATGAAAGGAGCACGACATGGCCAAGGCAACTGCGCGGCATATTCTGGTAAGCAGCGAAGAGAAGTGTGAGGCCCTCAAGGCCGAGATCGAGGGCGGCCGCGACTTTGCCGAAGTGGCACGCGAGCACTCTTCTTGCCCGTCCAGCCGCCAGGGCGGCGACCTGGGCAGCTTCGGCCCCGGTCAAATGGTGCGTGAGTTCGACGAAGTGGTGTTCTCGGGCGAGCTGAACAAGGTCCATGGCCCGGTGAAGACACAGTTCGGCTATCACCTGCTGGAAATCACCAGCCGCAGCTGAGGCCAGCCGACCGGGCGTCAGCGCATCGTCGCCCGGCAGGATAAGCCGCTCGTGCCTGCCACGGCGGCTTTTTCGTTACGCATGCTTGCCAAGAAGGACGCTGCATGACCCTTTCAATCCCCCCCTTGCCTCTCACCATGGCCGAACACGGCAGCGCCTCAGGTAGCGGCGGCGAGGCCGGCGCGCCGATCATCCAGGTCGAAGGGCTCTCCAAGACCTATGGCGGCGGCTTTCAGGCGCTCAAGGAGGTGAACCTGACCATTCGCCGCGGGGAGATCTTCGCCCTGTTGGGCCCCAACGGCGCCGGCAAGACTACGCTGATCAGCGTGATATGCGGGCTGGTCAATGCCACGTCCGGCCATGTCAGGGTCGACGGATTCGACAACGTCAGCGCCTATCGTGAAGCCCGTGAGCGTATCGGTCTGGTTCCCCAGGAGCTGACCAACGAGGCATTCACCACGGTATGGGACACGGTCAGCTTCAGCCGCGGCCTGTTCGGCAAGCCCAGCGACCCCGCCCATATCGAGAACGTGCTGCGTGCGCTGACCCTATGGGAAAAGCGCAACAACAGGCTGCTGGAGCTTTCCGGCGGCATGAAGCGGCGGGTGCTGATTGCCAAGGCACTGTCGCACCAGCCCCAGGTACTGTTTCTCGACGAACCCACGGCGGGGGTCGACGTGGAGCTGCGACGCGAGATGTGGGAAGTGGTGCGTGGCCTGCGCGACCAGGGGGTGACCATCATTCTCACCACCCACTACATCGAAGAAGCCGAGGAGATGGCCGACCGTATCGGCGTGATTCGCCGCGGCGAATTGGTGCTGGTAGAAGACAAGGCCACCCTGATGCAGCAACTCGGACGCAAGGAGCTGACCCTGCACCTCGATACCCCTCTTGAAAGCGTTCCCACCGCACTGGCGGGCCACGATCTCGTTCTGGGAGAGGAGGGGCATGCACTGGTCTATACCTACGACGTCACCCGCCAGGACGAAGGGACCGGCATCGCCGGGCTGCTGGCGGATCTCGAAGCCACGGGAATCAGGGTCAAGGATCTGCATACGCGCCAGAGCTCGCTAGAGGAGATCTTCGTCAACCTGGTCAGGGAGAGCGCATGAACCTGCAATCGGTGAAAACCATCTATCTGGCCGAAATGTCCCGCAGCCTGCGCACCGTTCTGCAGAGCATCGTCTCGCCGGTAGTCTCCACTTCTCTCTATTTCGTGGTGTTCGGCGCCGCCATCGGCTCGCGCATCAGCGAAGTGGACGGCGTGAGCTACGGCGCCTTCATCGTACCCGGGCTGATCATGCTGATGCTCTTGACTCAGAGCGTGTCGACCGCCTCGTTCGGTATCTTCTTCCCACGCTTTTCGGGAGCCATCTACGAGATTCTCTCGGCACCGATATCTTATTTCGAGATCGTGCTCGGCTATGTCGGCGCAGCGGCTACCAAGTCGATCATCCTGGGCTTGATCGTACTGGCTACGGCACGACTGTTCGTACCCTTTACCATCCAGTACCCCTTGATGATGCTGCTGTTTCTGATGCTCACCGCCGTGACCTTCAGCCTGCTCGGGTTCATCATCGGCATATGGGCCGACGGCTTCGAGAAGCTGCAGCTGGTACCGCTGCTGATCGTGACGCCGCTGACCTTTCTCGGCGGTACCTTCTACTCCATCGACATGCTGCCGCCCTTCTGGCAGGCCGTCACGCTGCTCAACCCAGTGGTCTATCTCGTCAGCGGTTTTCGTTGGAGCTTCTACGGTACCGGCGACGTCAGTATCTGGGCCAGCCTTGCCACCATCGTACTTTTCCTCGGCCTCGCGCTGGCGGTGATCAACAAAATTTTCCGCACCGGTTATCGGCTCAAGCCCTGAGCGAAGTCTCAGCCCGAGATGAAAAGTAGTATCAGTCGGGCCAGTTGCAGTATTAGCGCCACGGCACAGTTGCGACTGGCGCTTCCCAACTTTCTTGACCATTCTTCAAGTCACGCGCGTTTGCGACAGCGCGCACGGCAAAAGGAGTACGCGACGTACTGATTGGATGAGCAGGAATCGAGAATACCTAGAACACGGGTGAACCACCGCCCGCCGCTCCTGGCGACTCATCACAAGGGAACTGCAAATGGCTGCTGGCAAGAACGAGGCCAGGGAGGGGGCTTCGCTCAATTGGCGCGCCGAATTCGACGACGCCGCGCTGGAAGCGCTTTATCGCCGCACCATGCGGCTACAGGACGCACACCAACTACGCTATGTGTTGTGGCTGGTCGCTGCCGTTTTCCTGATGTTCATCGTGGCGGACTACGCTCTGCTTGGCGAGGATAGCGAGTTCGTGATCCTGGCGGCCATTCGTACTTTCGTGACGCTCTGCTGCCTGGCATTGGCACGCTTCATCGGCCGGCACCCCGCCCAGGCCCATCAGCCGCTACCTCTCAACCTGGTATGCTTTACGACCATCACCGGCCTGTTGGTGACGATCTACTTTCATCCCGGCAGTATCGGCTTGCATGTTTCCATCATCGTGGTATCGAGCCTTACCATCTACCTGCTGCTACCCAACCGATTGCCGTGGATCCTCGCCTGGACCGGCTACCTGTCGTTCGGCTTCGTCATGGTATCGCTGCTATGGAAGTCCCTGCCTCCCGGAATGCTTGCCAGCACCTTGATCATCCTGCTTTTCTCCAACCTGATGGGCTGGCTTACCTACAGCCGGTTGAACCGGCTGCAGCGCAAGCAGTTCGCCCTGCTGATGGATGAGCGGGATGTCAATCGCAAGCTGCAGAGCGAGATCGAGGAGCGACGGTTGCTGGAGGCTCAGCTGCGCCACATGGCCAGTACCGACCCGTTGACCGGCATTGCCAACAGGCGACATTTCTTCGAACTGGCGGAGCGCGAGGTCCTTCGCGCCGACCGGGAGCTCACGCCGCTGTCCCTCTGCATGGTCGACATCGACCTGTTCAAGATGCTCAACGATCATCACGGTCATGCCGTTGGCGACCTGGTACTGACGACCGTAGCTTCCTGCTGCGCCTCGGTGCTGCGCGAGACGGACCTCATCGGACGCTATGGCGGCGAGGAGTTCGTCATCGCTCTTCCTCAGGCCGATCCCGAAACCGCACTGGACATTGCCGAGCGCCTGCGCCACAAGGTGAGTTCGCTGCAGCTGCCAATGCTCCCTGCTGGCCATCGGCTCTCGGTAACGGTGGGCATCAGCCGGGTTGCCCCGGGGGAAATGAGACTCGAACCGGCTCTCCAGCGGGCCGACGAGGCGCTCTACGTCGGCAAGTCCCGCGGGCGAAACTGCGTGGTCGTCGCAGAAGAGGCTCCCTCCGCCATGACCGCCAGAGCATGAGCGGCGCAATCAGGCCGTTGCTCAACCTCGCATGTGCCCTACGAAGCCGTGGGTTGAACTCGGCGGCGGCCCCGGTATGATTCGCCTCTTGCCACAGCTCACCCAGCGCTCGATATAGCGCCCCTGAAGGCGGAGACGGCCATGCCGATACAGCACTGCATCGTTCACGACATCGACAAGGCCAGCGGCGAGCAGCCGGCAAGCCTGAGAGCGGCAAACGCTGAACTGGGCGCATCGGCACTGCTGGAAGAGCTGCTGTCGGGCTTCAACGATGCTTACCATGCCAAGACCAAGGCTTGGGGTCATTTCCTCACGCAAGAGGCCGACGAGACCGACTCGACCCCCACCTTCGCCGCTGGGCTGGCCGATTATCTGGACGGCCGGCTCGATTTCGTTGCCTTCAGCCGGAGCGTCGCCGAGCGCTTGCTGACGCTGGTCGATGCCCACCTCTCAACTTCCGGTCACCTGCTGTGTATCGACTACCGCCAGGGGGAGACTCACTACCTGGGGCTCGCTCTTCTGCATCAGCGTGAGGGTTTCGGCATCGATAATGCCCTCAAGGTGGTGCCTGCCGCCCAGCTCAACCTGGCACGCATGAGCCTGGGCCTGCGCATCAACCTCACGCAGTGGCGTAGCGGTGAAGCCTCGCGCCATTACGTCTCCTGGATTCACGACCGCGGTGGCAGGAAGCTCTCGGAAGACCTCGCTGCCCTGCTGGGTGCTGCCGAGGGCATCGACGCCACCGGCGAGACCCGTACCCTGCTCAAGGCCTTCAGCGATTACGTGGAGCAGGAGGACATCGGTGAAGAGCAGAGCCGGGAAAAAACCGAGGTTCTCATCGACTACGCCAACGAACAGGCCAGCCGCGGTGAGCCGATCACCCTCGAAGAGCTCTCCGAGCTGCTCGATGAGCAGCAGCCCAAAGCGTTCTACGACCACATCCGCAACGCAGATTACGGCCTCTCGCCCGAAATTCCGCCGGACAAGCGCACGCTCAGGCAGTTTCGTCGCTTTACCGGTCGTGCCGGTGGCGTCTCGATCAGCTTCGACTCGCATCTGCTCGGTTCGAGCATCGAGTACGACGAGAGCCAGGACCGGCTGATCATCAAGCAGGTCCCGAAGCAGCTCAGGGAGCAGTTGAAACAGCGCAAGGAGTAACCTTCACTCCAGCTACTCGATACCGAAAGCGGCCTCGGCATTGGTCAGCCATTCACGAAAGACCTGCTGGCCGCGGCGGGTAAGATCCGCACCATGGCGCAGCGCCTGTTCGCGTAGCTCGACCGGATCGACCTCTGCCTCGGCAAGCTCGGCAGCATGGCCGATCAACCAGGGCTCGATCCGGGCCGGATCCACTTCGAGATGAAACTGCAGGCCCAACACCCGAGCACCGACCGAAAAGGCCTGATGGGAACAGGGGTGGCTGTACGCCAGCCGCGTAGCGCCGGGTGGGGTTTCGAACATGTCGCCGTGCCAGTGCAGGACAAGATCGGGATTGCCGATGTGCCGCAGCGGCCCTTCCTGCCCTTCACGAGTCAGGTAGACGTCGGCAAAGCCGATCTCCTTCTCCGGCATGGGGAAGACCCGCCCCCCCATGGCACGAGCGATGAGCTGCGCCCCCAGACAGATGCCTAGCAGCGGGCGCCCCGAATCGAGCCGGTGACGAATGGCATCGAGTTCAGCGCCGAGGAAGGGATAGAGCGCATCGTCGTTGGCCCCGATCGGCCCCCCAAGTATCACCATCAGCTCGGGGCTGTCGACATCCAGCGCTTCCAGCGCATCCGGCCCCAGCAGGCCCGGGTCGAGATAGCGGATCCGATAGCCGAACTCCTCGAGAATCGGTTCGAAGATACCCAGATCCTCGAAGGCGACGTGACGGATGGCAACGACACTCTTCATGCGCAAGAAACTCCTTTTCCTGTACTGACGGCCTGCAAGCGAAAGAAACCACCCTGGCAGCATAGCCAATCGAGCATGGTGGAAGGAACCCGTGCGGTTGCCGTGATGCCGAAAAGCGGACTAGCTTGAATGTGCAGGAGCGCGAAGCGCTTCAATGGAGTCGTGACAAGGGAGCCCGGTCATGCAGGACAAGGAAGTGGCAAACCAGGAGAAACCGCTGGTCGTGATCACGGGGGCATCGGGCGGAGTCGGCACGGCACTGTCCCACAGCCTCAAGAACGATTACTTCATCATCGGGCTGGACAGAAGCGCGGGGGAAGAGGCCGACGAGAGCTACGAGTTCGACCTCACCGATGCCGACTCCATCAAGCAGACGATGGAGAAGATCGCCGAGCGGCACGGGCGCGATATCGCCGCGGTCGTTCATCTTGCCGCCTATTTCGACTTCACCGGCGAAGAGTCGCCGCTCTATGAAAAGGTCAACGAGCAGGGCACGCAGAACCTGCTCGAAGCGCTTGCGGAGATGAACGTGGAGCGCTTCATCTACTCCAGCACCATGCTCGTGCACGAACCCCAGGTGCCGGGGCATCGAATCGACGAGCAGACGCCTATCGGCCCGACATGGGCCTACCCCAAGTCCAAGGCGCGTACCGAGGAGGTGATTCGCGAGCATGCCAGCATGCCCTACACGCTGCTTCGGCTAGCCGGGATGTATGACGAAAAGACCAGCGTACCCACCCTGGCGCACCAGATTGCGCGCATCTACGAGCACACCTTCAAGAGTCACTTTTACTCGGGCAACACCAACGCCGGCCAGGCCTGTGTCCACAAGGAGGACATGATAGATGCATTCCGTCGCACCATCGACCGGCGTGGCGAACTGCCCGAGAAGAACGAAATTCTCATCGGCGAGGAGCACGCCGTCAGCTATGAAGCGCTGCAGAACCGCCTGGGCGAACTGATTCACGGCAAGAAGAAATGGAAAACCGTGGTCATGCCCAAGGCGCTGGCCAAAACCGGTGCGCTACTGGAGGAAAAAAGCGAACCGCTGGTGCCGGACGACTTCGACAAGGGTGAAAAGCCCTTCATCCGGCCTTTCATGATCGACATGGCCGACGATCACTACGAGCTCGACATCCGGCGAGCTCGGGAGCAGCTCGGCTGGGCGCCACGCCATGAGGTCTTCGATACCCTGGAAGCCATGGTCGACCACCTGCTCAGCGACCCCCACGAGTGGTACGAGGCCAACGGTATCACCCCGCCGGACTGGATCGAGGAAGCCGAAGAGAAGGGGGTGAATGCGGAGCGCGTGCTGGAAGACCATCAGGATCATACCCAGCGCGAACACTATCGCTTCCTGTGGGCGCACTTCTTCAACATTGCGCTCGGCGCCTGGCTGGTGGTCTCCCCCGCCACGCTGGGCTATGACGGCGCCTTGGCCTACAGCGATATGGCCTCGGGCCTCTTGCTCGCTCTGTTCGGCGCGCTTTCGCTGTCGATGAAGCTAATCTGGGCGCGCTGGGTGTGCGCCGCGATCGGCCTATGGGTGCTGTTCGCCCCGCTGGTGTTCTGGAGCGATAGTGCTGCGGCCTACCTCAACGGCACACTCATCGGGACCTTGGCCATCGGCTTCGCCGCGGTAGTGCGTCCCGCCCCCGGTATCTCGCCTGCAGCGGCGATGACCGGCCCCACCACGCCGCCGGGCTGGAACAATAACCCTTCAAGCTGGTTTCAGCGCATGCCGATCATCGCGCTCGCCTTCGTCGGCTTCTTCGTCTCGCGCTACCTCGCCGCCTATCAGCTCGGCCACATCGATGCGGTATGGGACCCCTTCTTCGCCGGCACGCGGGAAGGCCTCAACGGCACCGAGGACATCATCACTTCGGAGGCCTCGGAAGCGTGGCCGGTGCCCGATGCCGGTCTGGGTGGCATGGTCTACATGCTCGAGATCATGCTCGGCTTGATGGGCGCGGCCAACCGCTGGCGCACCATGCCCTGGGTGGTGGCCTCGTTCGGCGTCCTGATCGTACCGCTCGGCGTGGTATCGGTGACGTTCATCATCATCCAACCGATCCTGATCGGCACCTGGTGCACGCTGTGCCTGATTCAGGCCGGTGCGATGCTGCTGCAGATCGCCTATGCCTTCAATGAATTCGTCGCCACCGGCGAATTCCTCAAACGGCGCCACAAGGTCGGTGCCCCCGTGCTCAAGATCTTCTTCACCGGCGACACCGACGAAGGCCCCAGCGAGTCGCCGGACGAGAATTTCCAGCGCAAACCCATGACTATCGTCCGCGATGCACTGGGCACCGGTGTCAATCTGCCCTGGAACCTGGCGTTGTGCATCGTGATCGGCGCCTGGCTGATGCTTACCCGAGTCACCTTCGGCGCCGAGGGCACCCTGGCCAACTGGGATCATCTGGTAGGGGCGCTGATCATTACCATGGGTGTCATCGCCATGGCTGAATCGGCACGCCCGGTGCGCTGGCTGATGATACCGCTGGCCGTCATTCTCCTGCTCATCCCGTTCCTCTACGGAGCCGGTACGGCCGCCATGATCAATAGCCTGGTATGCGGTGTGGCAGTGATTGCGCTGAGCCTGCGTCGCGGGCCGATCCACGGTGAATACGGCAGTTGGAGCCGGCTACTGGCATGATGGATTGCCGGGGCGCGCCCTTGGGGAGCCCCGGCTGGTTCATGCGCTCATGACGCAGCGCTGATATCGTGTTCCCATGCCTGCCTTGAGTGATGCCTCAACCATGACCACCCGCCCCGACCCCCGGGTACTGTTACGCCTGCTGGCGCTACTCGCCCCTTATCGCGGCCGCCTTGCCATCGCCGCCCTGGCCCTGCTGGTGGCCTCCAGCAGTGTACTGCTGCTGGGCCAGGGGTTGCGCGTAGTGATCGATCGCGGCTTCCTGGCCGCCGACGCCACCCAACTCAACCAGACCTTGGCCGCCATGCTCGGGGTGGTGAGCGTGCTGGCGGCTGCCTCGGCGCTACGCTACTACCAGGTGAGCTGGATCGGCGAGCGCCTGGCTGCCGACCTGAGACGTCAGGTATTCGACCACCTGCTCGAGCTCGAGCCTGCCTACTTCGAGAGCGCCACCCGGCGCGACCGTGGCGCTGCCGAGATTGCCTCGCGGCTGACGGCCGATACCAGCGTGCTGCAGACGCTGTTCGGCTCCTCGATCTCGTTGGCGCTACGCAACCTCGTCATGCTGCTTGGCACGGTAGCCCTGATGCTGGTAACGCAGCCATGGCTTTCGGCGCTGGTACTGATCGGTATCCCTGCCACACTGCTGCCCATCGTTTGGTTCGGCAGACGTGTCCGGCGACTTTCCCGCCACAGCCAGGACAAGGTGGCCGAACTGGGGCGCTACGCCAGCGAGGCCCTGGATGGCATTCGTACCGTGCAAGCGTTCTCCCACGAGGCGCTCGACCGGCGGGACTACGGCGAGCGAGCCGAACAGGCCTTCGCTACCGCCGTGGTGCGCACGCGGCAACGAGCCTGGCTGACAGGTGTCGCCATGCTGGCGGTGTTCGCCGCCGTGGGCCTCATGCTATGGCAAGGTGGCCAGGCGGTTCTGGCCGGCGAGATAAGTGCCGGCGAGCTTTCCGCCTTCGTCTTTTATGCGGTACTGGCGGCCGGGGCCGTGGCAACTCTGGCCGAAGTGGCCGGTGACGTGCAGCGTGCTGCCGGCGCTGCCGAACGCCTGCTCGAGCTGCTCGATGCCGAGCCGGCCATTTCTCCACCGGCCGAACCGGCGCCCCTGCCTGCACCGCTGCGCGGCGAAATCGGCCTTGAAGGGGTCAGCTTCGCCTATCCGGGGCGGGAGATCCCGGCCCTGGATACGCTCGATCTGCAGATTCGATCCGGGGAGCGCGTAGCGTTGGTGGGCCCTTCAGGTGCCGGCAAGAGCACGCTGTTCGCGCTGCTGCTGCGCTTTCACGACCCCGACCGGGGCCGTGTCACACTGGACGGCATCGATCTGCGCGAGTTCGATCCGAAGGCGCTGCGCGCAGGCATGGGCCTGGTGTCGCAGGAGCCGGTGCTTTTCACCGGCACGGTGGCGGACAATCTGCGCTACGGCAAGCCAGACGCCACGCCGGAGGAGCTTCGCGCTGCCGCCCGGGACGCCAATGCCCTCGCCTTCGTCGAGGCCTTGCCAGCCGGCTTCGATACCGAGCTCGGGCCCGGCGGCGTCCAGCTCTCCGGCGGTCAACGCCAGCGCCTGGCGATCGCCCGTGCGCTGCTCAAGGATCCTAGTGTGCTGCTGCTCGACGAGGCCACCAGCGCGCTCGACGCCGAAAGCGAGCGCCTGGTACAACAAGCGCTGGACCGGCTCATGGCCGGGCGTACCAGTCTGGTCATCGCCCATCGCCTGGCCACGGTGACCGCCGCCGACCGCCTGCTGGTGTTCGATGAAGGGAAGCTCGTTGCCGCCGGCCGCCACGCCGAGCTGCTCGAAAAGAGCCCTCTCTACCGCCACCTGGCGGAGCTTCAGTTCGGCCGACACCATCCCGTGCTTTAGACGGACATGTCGGCTCAGATAGCGTTTCGCAGCCCAAGCTCGTAGGGATGCGGGTCCAGGTAGGTCTGCTGGCGGATATAGTCCGAGCCGTGGCGCTTCATGTAATGGTTTAGCAGTCTCACTGGTACCGCCAGGTGCACGTGCCCCAGGCGGTACTCTTCTATCGCTTGCAGCAGGTCCTGCTTGACCTCGCTATCCAGCTCCTGCTTGAGATAGCCCATGACATGCATCAGCGCATTGGTGTGCGTCTTGCGGGTGGCCGGACGCGACAGCGCGGCCATGAAACGCCGCAGGTAGGAAGTCTTGACCACTTCCAGCGGCAAGGCATGGGCGTCGCTGCCCAGGTAGCGGCCCAGTTCACGGTAGGCTTCGACGTGGTGGGCCATCAACAGGTATTTCTGACGGCTGTGGAATTGGATCAAGGCATGAAACCCGACGGCGCCTTCGACGTTGCGCTTCCAGTCATCGAAGGCGAACACACGCGTGATGAAGTTCTCGCGCAGCACGGCGTCGTTCATGCGCGCCTCCTCTTCCAGCGGCAGCTCGGGGAAGTGCTCGCGTAGGACCTGCACGAAAAGGCCGGAGTCGGCATGACTTGGCATGCCGTTCTCGTGGTAGACCTTGACCCGCTCGAGCCCACAGCTCGGCGACCCCTTCATGAGTATGAAGCCACGCAGATGGCGGTGGCGTGTCACGAACGCTTCAGCCACCTCTCTCAAGCGCTCAGTGACGTCGAGCTCGGGGTCTACGGTTCCCTTGACCCGCGGTGGTTCGCCGGGGGCGCCGACGAGTCGAATCGGTTCTCTCGGCACACCCAACCCAGCCTCGAGTTCAGGGCAGAACCGCTCGAAGGCGAAACACTCCTGCAGCACCTCCAGGCAGTAGCGAGAGCGCTTGTGGCCGCCGTTGTAGCGCACCTGCTCTCCCATCAGGCAGGCGCTGATACCCACCGGAATGGCATTCGATGATGTGGTGTCAACCAAGATCGGCTCCTTCCCGTTACCTGACACATCCTCGCCTCATGTGCGCCGGTGAGCAAGCGCCTGTCCTTCGCACTCATGCCGCTAATTTCGCCCCTTGTTTGCCCGCTCGTCATCGCAGCAAAAGTGCACCAACGGAAAATCAGAGGGTTGAAACGAAGCGCTTATACATGCCGTTATATTGGATTATCCACGAGACATCCTTCCTTAGAAACGATAACCATTCTTAGCATTAGAAAACCCTATTCCCCTTGATGGAAGACTGACCAATACCTAGGTTAAACGTGCCGGCAGACGCCATGCCGGACAACGGGTAAATGGAAATACGACACTGCTTGTAAGCAATTGACAAGCAATACGAAAGAAGGAGTTTTGACATGGCACAGCAAAACCAGAATCCGGGCAATTTTGCCAACGACCCCAAGAAGGCTGCCGAAGCCGGGCAGAAAGGCGGCAAGCAAAGCAGCGGCAACTTCGCCAACGACCCGCAGCGTGCCTCTGAAGCCGGTCAAAAGGGTGGCCGGAACAGCGGCGGCAACTTTGCCAACGATCCGCAGAAAGCCTCCGAGGCTGGCCGCAAGGGCGGCAACAAGGGCGGCAAGAGTTAAGGCCACAGATGCCGCTCGATCGCATGGTCGGCTGACATGATGGTTGCGTCGCGCGGAATGCGGCTTGAGCCGGCGCCAGGGAAGGCACATGCGATCGGGAGACAGTCGAAAGACAAGAGCTGTCAGGGTTCGCTCTGACAGCTCTGCTCGTGACGTCGACTTTTCAGTGACGCCATTTCCGTCGGGCCCTGGGGGCTAGCTCACACGCATGCGTAGTTCATGCAGCCACCAGGGGTATTCCCGACCAAGGTCGCATTGTTCTGAGAAGGTAAACGGATCAACCTTACGGAAATAAAAAAGACCCCCCGAAGGGGGTCAGGTGGAGCACGCCAGCTCACATCGGTATATCGCCTGCTGTTTCTCAGCCGTTGGCGACGTTGCTCAAGAAGGTAGTGGAACTGCAGCCTTCCTAAGCGTTGATCGGTTAGTGACTCTCGATTCTGCTGCGTTGCCAAATACAATGCGATAGCCGCGCCAAAAAAAATAAAATCATTTAATAACAAAGACCTGCAAGAAAAACAGCCAAGCAGGCTTTGTGCCATGCCCCGCAGTACACCCCATCGTGCACCATCAAAGCCCAACAAAGCGTCTAGTCGCTGCATTTTGATGCGCTGCAAAAACAGCAGGCCATGATATTCCACTCACCTCGCCTTCGCTGTTTTGGCTTTACAGCATATCGCGAGCGACGTTCATTACCCGGCCATCCACCGTGCGCTGTACCTTGTCCTCGATCTCGCTACACAACGACTCCACTTTCTGGCGTTCGTTGCCCGTCACGACGAAGGTCCACTCACTCGCTTCCAGACGATCTCGTTGCCCGCTCTCGCACACCGCGACCGCCGGATTGCGACCGAAGCGTTCGTGAACCCCGCCCATCCGCTGGCGCTTCTCCTTTAGCGACCCGCAGCCCGGCAGGGACACCTCGATTGTCAATACGGCCATGTACATGAGACTAAGGTTCCTGTCGGTGGATGGCTGCCTGGGCCAGTATAGCGATGCGGGTTCACCCATTCAGATTAGGCTCAGGCAGCCCTCTTTCAACCGGAAGCCCTGGCGCTTCAGGCGCTATCGACGTTGCCCATCGGCAACGCCACCTTCATGTTCATCATCACGTTTACCGCAAACGCCAGGATGCCCAAGCCAACGATCACCGAGGCCAATGCCACCACTGGCTCGAGTTGCCGCATGCCGCCCGCGTAGAAGTGCAGGCATACCAACAGCACCGGGAGGCCTCCGTTGTGCAAATAGAAGTGAAGTCTCCCGAGAAGGCTGCGCGCGGCAGCCGGATACAAGTGATACATCAGACCGGCCAGGGCAAGGCTAGCCCAACCCAGCAGGTTGATATGTGCATGCACGCTTCGGAAGACATATTGATGACTGGCAGCCATCACGATGCCGTAGATGACGCCAACCAGGAGATATACCACCGCGATTTTCAGCCACATAAGGGCCATTTTCTTGTCTGCCATTGCACCGGCCATTGTCGTTCTCCCACGAACCCGTGCTCAGCAGGCAACTTCGGTTCGGCCATGGCCTCGATGGAGTATGTTGAGTCTCCATGAGGACAGGACAGCGCAGACCGCCTGCCGTCGATGGGTTGGTATCGTTATTGTCAGGGTAGTGACAGGCTGCGCTGCCAATGCTGGAACGGCGCAACCACGTACCATGGGTACGCCTTTTCTTTATGGCACCAAATCGGACACATGGGTACTAGCTTTGATTGGGCTGCGTCACGAATTCTTCTACCCCATTGGAACATGTCGTGGATGAGCAGCCACCCTGGCGAGCCAAGCCTGCACGGCAGGATAGCCAGCGAGAGAGAAACCGCCTTCGTCTGCCACATGGGTATAGGCATACAGGGCTATGTCCGCCACGGTGGGCTCCTCGCCGACGAGATAGGGCGAAGTCGCCAGCGTTTCTTCCATTACCGCAAGAGCCTTATGGCCACCCGCCTGCTTGGCTTCGTATTCGGCACGATGCTCCTCGGGCAAGCCTAGGTAACGGGCAATGAAACGCGCAACGGCGATATAGGGCTCGTGGCTATATTGTTCGAAGAATTGCCAGCTCAACACCTGCGCCATCGCCAGCGGTTCGCTGGGCAGATAGGCAGTTCCATGAGCAAGATAGTCGAGAATGGCGTTGGACTCGGACAGATACCCGCCCGAAGGCAGCTCCAGCAGGGGAATCTTGCCGTTGCGATTCTTGTCCCGGAACGCCGCTGTTTGCGTATCGCCGGCAAGAATGTCGATATCGACCCACTCGTGGTCGATATCCAAGTGGCTCATCAACAACTGCACCTTGTAGCAGTTCCCGGACTGGCGATCGCCGTAGAGCTTGAACATGTCTGCCTCATTTTTTGGGGTCTGGCTCAGACGCCAACTCGGGTCTATGTTGAGATGGCCTGTTGCAAAGGGCGCAACGACTCAATGGAGGGAGTCTCATGAATCAACATGACAGTGTATCCGAACATGATGTCGTCGATATTCTCACTCGCGATCACCGCGAAATGGAAGCGCTGCTCGAACAGATCAAGAGTGCGCCGGACGCCGAGCAGCGCCGCGACCTTACCGACACGCTGATTGCAGAAGTGGTGCGTCACGCTGTCGCCGAGGAGATGCACCTCTACCCGGTCATGGAGAAACGTATACCCGGTGGGGAGGAGGAATCCGAGCACGACAAGAAGGAACATGACGAAATCGTGCAGGTGATGAAGCAACTGGAAGATGCCGACGCCGCCGAGCCGGCCTTCATGGATCGCGTGCATAAGCTGGACGAGCTGCTGCGTCACCACGCCAAGGACGAGGAAGACGACCAGTTTCCCCAGCTACGCCAGCGTATCTCTCACGAAGATCTCGTCGAGCTGGGAAGAAAGGTAGAAAAAGCCAAGCAGATCGCACCGACCCGCCCCCACCCCAGCGCCCCTCACTCCGAACTGTTCCACAAGACAGTGGGACCAGGCGTAGGGATGGTCGACCGCCTGCGCGACAAGCTCAGCGGTAGAATGACCGGCTGATCGTCGCACCTTCGCTTCGCCCCGGTGCCGGGTTCGCTAAGGCATCGGGGCTTTGATTCAACGTCGCATAGCGCTCATTCGCCCACCACCGCATCGCGCTGATGGCGGTAAGTGTCATAGTCCGGTGGAAGTCTTTCGAAACACTCCTCTCTCTGGCTGGACGGCACTTGATGACACTCAAGGGCATTGCTGTGTTTTAGACTGTCGTACATGCCGCGCTGGGAGCAACCCAGCAAGAGCCAGGGCAAGCAACAGAAAAGCACGATCCGCCAATTGCTATTAGCACCGACCATAGTCGCCTCCGATAGGCCTTGATGGGTCCGCCGAATTATCCCTTCCCTCATACACGAGTAAGGGCATTATAGATTTCCGCAAGTCTCGGCAGGTCCTGCTCCGTCGCATGGCGTATCACTATTCTGACCTCTGCCCCCGTTGAGCGAATGACCAGCTGCCAACCCTTTGATTTCCAGCGTCATGAATACGCTGTTTGGGTCTGGCTGATAGCTTCCGAAAGGCGGACAGGGGGTGAAGCCGAAGGAAGTATATAAGCGACGTGCAGCCTGGAAAAATTCCATCGAGCCCGTTTCCAGGCTCAGCCTCGAATAGCCTCGGCCGGTCGCCTCTTGGATGATGTGCCGCAACAAGTTCGAGGCAACGCCCTTGCGCTGATGGGCGGCGGCAGTACGCATCGACTTGATTTCAGCATGAGAGTCCGTCATGTGCTTGAGAGCACCAAATCCTGCCAGCTCCGAACCGTCCCAGATGCTCCAGAAGGTAATGTCGGGGCTACGCAGGCCGCTCAAATCCAGTGCATGACGGCTTTCTGCCGGTGCGGTGTGCTCCATTGAGCCGAGATGCTCCCGGAGCAGCGCGATGACCTCAGGCCCCTCTAGATTGTCAATTCGAATTTCCACTCTTTCCTCCGACATCTAACCCAGCAGTCAAAGACTGATGGCAAGTACTGTCTGGTCAAGCGACCTTGTTGTGCGCTCGCCTTGCTAGCCAAGCATGAATCAATCCAGCCTGAAAAAACTGCACAGGAAGCTCAAAGCCTCCTGATTCAACGATAGAGGCAACCTTAGCCGGAGGAAGAACGCCAACATCATTGGCGTAGGCTTGGCGCATCCGCTCCACCGCTTCCGGTGAGACATCTGCCGCGGACATCATGTTCATCCAGGCGTGGAGCAATACTTCATATTCCAGTGACTCCACATCCGACGCCAAATCGGAGCTGGCGAGAATCCCACCCGGCTTGAGTCTATCTGCAATTTCACTGAAAAATCTTGAGCGCTCGCCCTCATCCAAGATGAACTGGGACACCAGGAAGCAGGTCGCAGCATCGTGCGGCTCTATAACGGAGAGTGAGCCGAGGTAGCCCTCGTGAAAAGTACAGCGAGACGCAACGCCCACTTTATCTGTTCTTTGCCGACAGATATCAAGCATGGCGCCGGATGGCTCTACAGCAGTAAAGCTCCACCCAGGATGCTCAGAGGCAAGATAGAGAAGCTCATCCCCCGTTCCTACCCCGACGCATAGCACCTTTGCATCTGCGGGCAGTTCAGCGAACATCGACCCAAGAAGCAGATGTAGGCAGTTTCGAATCGGTGCAGTCTTCGCCCACTGGGTATCGTAGCTTGCAGCCTGCTGATCAAATAGGGCTTTTATTTCTTCTTGGTTCATCTGCTTCTCCGTCTTTGAGAATCTTTGCTGCAGAGTACCGCATCTCCCATACTCAGAGTCTGGCAAGGGCATTTATTAGCACCTGTCCTGTATGCATTACGCACATGGGTTCTGGCGCAAAAGCTACCAGGGATCGTAGGTACCGAGGTTCCAAAGATGCCCCTCAAGGTCACGGCAACTAAAGCCTCGGCCGCCGTAATCCTCGTCCTTGATCTCGATAACTATCTGGGCACCTGCCGCTTTGGCACGCTCGTAGACGAGATCGGCGTCCGAGACGATGAGGTAGGCGCACTGCGTTTCGGCACCGCCGGTTTCGTCCGGCTGCTTCATCAGGCGGCCGAACTCACTGTCAGTGGCCGATGCCAGCATGATCATGCCATTGCCGAATGTCAGTTGGGCGTGGGCAATGCTCCCATCCTCGTTGGCAGCGACTAACTGCTTCTCGAAGCCGAAGACTTCGCACAGCCATTCGATGGCTGCGGGTGCATCACGGTAGCGAAGGCATGGAATCACCGTGGCTCGTGTGTTCTTGGCGATACTCGACATATCGAGACCCTCCCCTTCTAGGGCTGGCTCATGGCCAGTTTTCGATAACACTCCAGGATATAGGGCCAGCCGTATTCGGAGCCCATGGCGTCACGATACTCCTCGGCCCCATCGCCGTGGTTTCGCAAGTCACTATGTTTCAGTATTAAGCGAGTAGCACTTGGCCCGTTCTCGTGGAAACGAACTTCCACCGTGCTTGCTTGCGCAGGATCGGGCTGGGGCACTCGGTTGGGGCCGATCTGCCAGGTAATGAGCAAGCGACCCGGCGGCTCCCAGACCAGGACCCGGCCCCAGTCCACCTGGAAGCCGTGAGGCCCCACCTCGGTACAGCGGCCACCCTGCCGCGGCTCGATGCCGATGGTGTCCAACGCCGACTGCGACCAGGTGTATTCCGCAGGCCACCAGTCAGCTAGCCGTTCGGTGAAGAGCTGAAAGGCGCGTTTCTGCGCCTGGGTCAGGTCGATCTCGTGTACTGTCGAGTCGTTTGGCGATGGCATGACAGGCTCCGTTTTTCGTCCTGAAATGAAGCGTAGCCATGCACAGGCACCTTGGCCGTACTTTCCCGGCTTGTATCGCCGCTGGACGTTCCTCTCAGTGAATGGAAAGTGCTTCGCACGCAGCCTAGAATTTCTTCCCACTCGCTCACCGGAGACACGACATGACAATCCCTCGCCTCGGCTTCATCGGCATCGGCCTGATGGGCGACCCCATGACCCGCCGCCTGCTGGACGCAGGCTTTGAAGTCACCGTGTGGAACCGTACCCGGGAGAAATGTCGCCCTCTTCACGAGGCAGGCGCTCGAATGGCCCCTTCCATTGCCCAACTGGTGCAGAGTGTCGATATGGTGATGCTTTGCCTGGCCAACACCGACGTGGTGGAAGATATCGTATTCGGCGAGGATGGCGTGGCGGCCCACGGCCGTCAGGGGCAGTGCTTGATCGATCTCTCGAGCAGCGATCCAGCCGCAACGCGGGAGTTTGCCGAGCGCCTGATGAAGATCTGCGGCATGCACTGGGTGGATGCACCGGTATCCGGTGGCGTGATGGGAGCCGAGTCCGGCACCCTGGCGATCATGTGCGGCGGCGGTGAAGCAGACGTCGAGACAGTGCGCCCCCTGCTCGCGCCGCTCTCGGCGCGTGTCACCCACATGGGGCCGGTGGGTGCCGGCCAGGTCACCAAGGTATGCAACCAGATGATCGTCGGCTGTCAGGCCGCAGCCATTGCCGAGATGGTAGCCCTGGCCGAAGCCAGCGGTGTGGATGCCTCGCGCTTGACCGAAGCGCTGGCGGGCGGCTTTGCCGACTCCAAGCCCTTTCAGATCCTCACACCGCGCATGGCGGCAAGCGAATTCGATAACCCGGCCTGGCATTTGCGAACTCTGCTCAAGGATCTCGACATGGCACTGGCCCAAAGTCAGCGCGCCGGGAGTGCCACCCCGATGAGCGGCCTGGCCGCCCAGCTGATACGTGCCCACGCCAGTCACGGCCATGCCGAGCATGACCCGGCGACGCTGGTGGAAACCTACCGCCATCGGACATGACGGCAGAAGCGAGGCTCGGGGGCATTTGTTCCTCGCCCCGCCCTTCCGTACACTCGTTTGATTATCCCCTTCACGAGCTATTGCCGAGGCACCCCATGGCTTTCGATTCAACCTCTTCCTATGTGGCTACCGATGCCTTGAAGCAGGCGGTAAATGCCGCCGTGACGCTGCAACGACCGCTTCTGATCAAGGGCGAACCTGGCACCGGCAAAACCCTGCTGGCCGAGGAGCTGGCCCGCTCGCTGGATACCAGGCTCATTACCTGGCACATCAAGTCCACTACCAAGGCCGCCCAGGGGCTCTACGAATATGACGCGGTGAGCCGCCTGCGCGACTCCCAGCTAGGCGTCGAGGGTGTGGAGAACGTCGAAAACTACATCAAGCCCGGCAAGCTGTGGGAAGCCTTCACCGCCGACGAGCGGGTGGTGCTCTTGATCGACGAGATCGACAAGGCCGACATCGAATTCCCCAACGACCTGCTCCAGGAGCTGGATCGCATGGAATTCCACGTCTACGAGACCGGCGAGACCGTCTCCGCCAGGCACCGGCCGATCATCGTGATCACTTCCAATAACGAGAAGGAGCTTCCCGACGCCTTTCTGCGCCGCTGCTTTTTCCATTACATCGAGTTTCCCGACCGCGAAACCATGCAGGCCATCGTCGACGTCCATTTCCCCGACATCGCACCGAAGCTGGTGGGCGAGGCACTGGAAGTATTCTTCGACCTGCGCCAAGCGCCGGGATTGAAGAAGAAGCCTTCCACCTCGGAGCTGGTCGATTGGCTCAAGCTGTTGATGGCCGATGAGCTGGCGCGGGAAGCGCTCTATCAGCGTGACCCGGTGAAGGCGATTCCACCGCTGGCCGGTGCGCTGGTCAAGAACGAGCAGGATACCCATCTACTGGAAAGGTTGGCGTTCATGCTGCGCCGCCAAGGCAACCAGAGGCGCTGAGCCATGTTCATCGGCCTGTTCGAAACGCTCAAGCGCGCCGGCGTGCCGGTGTCGCTGCGTGAACTGCTCGACCTCCACGCGGTGGTCGATCGCGGCGTGGTATTCGCCGATATGGAGGCGTTTTATCAAGTGGCTCGAACCGTGATGGTGAAGGACGAACGCCACTTCGACCGCTTCGATCGCGCCTTTGCCGCCTGGTTCGATGGGCTGGAAAACCTCGAAGCCGCCATCGAGGCACTGATTCCCGACGACTGGCTGCGCCGCGAATTCGAGAAGCAACTGAGCGACGAGGAGAAAGCCCAGATCGAATCGCTGGGCGGACTGGAGAAGCTGATCGAGACCTTCAAGCAGCGCCTCGAGGAGCAAAAGGAGCGCCACGCCGGCGGCAACAAGTGGATTGGCACCGGCGGAACCAGCCCCTTCGGCGCTTACGGTTACAATCCTGAGGGCATTCGAATCGGCCAGGTGGGTTCGCGCCACCGTCGGGCGGTGAAGGTGTGGGACGAGCGCCGTTTCCGCGACTACGACGATTCGCTCGAGCTGGGTACGCGCAACATCAAGATGGCGCTGCGTCGGCTACGCAAGTTCGCCCGCCAGGGGGCGGCCGAGGAGTTCGACGTCGATTCCACCATCCGCGATACCGCCCGGGATGCCGGCCTGCTCAACGTGCGCATGCGACCGGAGCGCCACAATGCGGTAAAGGTGTTGCTGTTCCTCGATGTAGGCGGTTCCATGGACGATCACATTCGCGTCTGCGAGGAGTTGTTCTCCGCCGCTCGCTCCGAGTTCAAGCACCTGGAACACTACTATTTCCACAACTGCTTGTATGAAGGTGTCTGGCGCAACAATCACCGGCGTACCAGCGAGCGCATGCCCACTATGGATGTCCTGCACACCTACGGCAGCGATTATCAGGTGGTGATCGTCGGCGATGCCGCCATGTCGCCCTATGAAGTGACGCATCCCGGCGGCAGCGTGGAGCACTTCAACGAAGAGGCCGGTGCCGTATGGCTCAAGCGTCTGGTCGACAAATTCCCTCGCCTGGCCTGGCTCAACCCCATGCCCCCACGTGCTTGGGAATACACTCACTCGACCCAGTTGATTCGCCAGTTGATCGATGACCGTATGTATCCCATGACCCTGACAGGACTGGAAAATGCCATGCGCGAGCTGGCGCGAAGGTAGCCAACGGTAACGCTTTTTCTGGTAGCGATGGACTTGCCCAGGGCTTTACGGCTCCCTATACTGTACATATAAACAGTATCAAAGGTGACCTCGCTCAGTGCGGTAGTGGCAGAGAGCGGCTTGCATAGCCCTTTCTGGTTATTTTCTTGAATAATAACCCTACGGGGCTATTATTCTTCCCATACCCTCTTGCAGAACAGGCCAATGGCGCAGCGTATTGCCGTACTCACGGGCGACCTTGTCGAATCCCGCAAGGCCAACGACCCGCAGCGACTCTTCTCGGTGCTCGACAATGCACTCGAGGCGCTCAGCGAACGCTTTGGTGGCCAAGGCGAGCGTTACCGTGGCGACGGGTTCCAGATTGCCCTGCCCGACCCCTCCAAGGCACCGCTCGTCGCAGTGCTGCTGCGCGCCTCACTGATTCGCCATTCAGAGGAGCACCAGCGCTGGGACGCGCGTATCGCGGTAGCTATCGGCGAAAGCAGCTGGCAACCCCAGCACAAGGTGACCGAGTCCAGTGGCGAGGTCTTCGTGCGCTCCGGTCAAGCCCTGGACACCATGAGCGATGGTACCGAACACCTGCGTCTGAGCCTGGGCGAGCAAGGCGAGAGCGAATGCTTGACCCTGCTGTCACGCTTTGTCGACAACCTGATCGACGGCTGGTCGCGCTATTCTGCCGAAGCCGTTTATCTCTGCCTGTGGTACTCGGAATCTCAGCAGGCGCTGGCCAAACGACTCGGCATCAGCCAGCCCAGCATACACAAGCGCCTGAGGGCCGCCCGCTGGCCGCTGCTCGAAGCCTATCTGAGCCATGTCGAACAGCGGCTCAAGGATGATCCGTGATGAACGTAGACCTCTCGCTATTGCTGGGACTGGTGCTGGTCCATCTGATTGGCGACTTCGTGCTGCAGCCGAGGCACTGGGTCGAAGCCCGGTTCGTGGACAAGGTGCACTCCCCCCAGCTCTACCTGCACGCCTCGATACACGGCGTACTGGCCTTCCTGGTGCTGGGGGCGGCCGCGCTCACCCATCCCACCCCGCCGTCATGGATGCTGGTGCTTCTCGCTGCGGCTGCCGTGGCGGTGAGCCATGCGCTGATCGATCTGGGAAAATCCTACCTGTCACCGGCCAGGCTGCGCTGGTTCATGCTCGACCAGATGCTGCATCTACTGGTGCTGCTGGGCATCTGGCTGGCCTGGCTGGGTACCTGGCAGCCGCTGATTGAATTCTGGGAGAGGTCTTTCACACCGTCGGTGCTCGGCATCCTCGTTGCCTATCTGATCGTGAGCCGGCCATTATCCATCGTCATTGCCTTGATCATTCAGCGCTGGAGCGCCCAGATCGACAATCCCGGAACGCTGATTGCTGCCGGGGCGCGCATCGGCATGGCCGAACGAATTCTGGTACTGACCCTGGTGCTGTTCGATCAGTTGACCGCCATCGGCTTCCTGCTGGCCGCCAAGTCGGTGCTGCGTTTCGGTGAACTACGGGGCGCACAGGATCGCAAGCTGACCGAATACGTGCTGATGGGCACCCTGCTCAGCGTCTCGACCGCCATGGTGCTGGGTCTGATTCTACGACTGCTGTTGGGATATTGATTCAATGTGGCATCCGTTCATCGTCGCACTCACCCTTGCTCTCGTGCTGGCCGGCTGTGCCGCTCCGGAACCGCTGGAGCGGCGCCAGGGCTATGTGGTAGATCGCTCATACCCGGCCCCATCGCACAATAGCCGGGTACGCCACCTGGTGATTCACTACACCGATATCGACGAGGCCGAATCGCTGGCCGTGCTTACCGGCCCCCACGTAAGCGCCCATTACGTGCTGCCACTGCCACCGCAGGACCACCACGGTTCGCCGCGGGTCTACCAACTGGTCGACGAGGAGCGCCGGGCCTGGCATGCCGGTGCCAGCGCCTGGAAGAGTCGTACCAACATCAACGACACTTCGATCGGCATCGAGATAGTCAATCTCGGTCCCGACCGCCCTTACGCCGAGGTGGAGCGGTTGCTGGAACGCAACGCTGAAGCGGTGGTGGAAATCGACTGGGCACCGTATCCCCAGGGGCAGATAGAAGCGCTGATCGCGCTGTCGCGAGACATCATCGAGCGCCACGGCATTCACCCTACCGACGTGGTAGCCCACTCCGACATCGCACCCTCACGCAAAGTCGACCCCGGCCCTCGCTTTCCCTGGCGCGAGCTGTATGAGGCCGGTATCGGCGTATGGCCGGAAGAAGACGCCGTGGCACGCTGGCAGGCTCAATTCGACATGCAGCCACCGGCACTCGCCACCTTGCAGAAGGCGCTGAAGACGTGGGGGTATCCGCAGCAGGTAACGGGCGAGCTGGATCGTGAAACACGTGCCGTGCTGCGTGCCTTCCAGATGCGCTTCCGGCCCGCCGACTATCGCGGCAACCCCGACACCGAGTCTGCCGCCATTCTCTGGGCATTGCTGGAAAAGTACCGCCCCCATGAAATGGAACGGTTAGCGGAGGCGACGACCGAACCGGCAACCTAGCGAGCAGTGAAGGGATTACAGGGTGGCCAATCGCTCCTGATCGTTGATCCCGGCCATGCGCACCAGCGCCAGAGCTTCGTCGAGACTTTCTACCTCTTCGACCCGTAGCAGCTCACTGTCCAGACGGACCCGCTTGCCGGTCTTCTCGGAGAGCAGCTTTTCGAGGGTGGCAACGTCCATACCCTCTTCCAGGTAGAGGGTGTCGACACTGGCATGGTCCTGGGTGCCAGGTAGATAGATCGTGCCATTGGAGAAGTCCACGGCATAGGCGATAACGCCCGGTAAAATGAAGAACAGCAGACCCACGCCATTGGCAATTGCCACCGCCGGATCGATGCGTCCGCTCATCTGGCCTTTGCGTTCGGGGTGAAAGACGGTACCGCAGCCCACCAGGGCGGTGATGGACACACCAAGCACCAGTCCTGTCAGGGCACGACGGAATCGAGTCCTCATGAAAAGGTTGCTCCGGTTAAGATAGAGGTATCGGTATCGAGCAATTGTCGCCTCGCACACCGCCATGGAGAATGGCGGGAGATTACCACAGCGCAGAGTGATACGAACGTTTACATTTCTCACGTAAGCAGCCATGCGCTCGCGGGTAGTCACGAGCTGGATGGAAGAAATGAAGGAGTGGCCATGAGCGAGATTGCACTTCACACCTGTCAGGGCAATGCCATCGCCCCGCGACTCGAGGAGCTGGCCCACCTGAGAATCACCGTCTTCCGAGACTTTCCTTATCTCTACGACGGCAGCCTCGAGTACGAAGCCAGCTATCTGCGCCGCTATGCCGAATGCCCCGCCAGCCTGTTCGTACTGGCTGAGGATGGCGATGCCCTTGTGGGAGCCGCAACGGGCATGCCGCTAAGTGAAGATGTGGCGGAATTCCGCGCTCCCTTCGAGGAAGCCGGCTTCGATATCGATAGCGTGTTCTATTACGGCGAATCGGTACTGCTGCCGAGCTATCGCGGCCGCGGTATCGGCAAGGCGTTTCTTGCCAAGCGTGAGGCTCACGCTACCAAGCATGGCTATTCCACCGTGGCCTTCTGTGCCGTTGAGCGTCCAGACGACCATGCGCTGAAACCCGAAGGCTACGTGCCGCTGCACGGTTTCTGGCGCTCCCAAGGTTATGAGCGCCATCCCCAGCTTGCCACCACCTTTCGCTGGAAGGACATCGGCGAGCCGGCGGAGAGCGACAAGCCGATGGTGTTCTGGCTGAAGACATTGAGATAACTGCCACACGAGGGGCGTCGGGAAACGCCATACCAGCGTTTGGCAACGCTTTTGCTGCAATTCGTCGTTGGCCGTACAATGCCCCGAACGCCGCTCGCCGCGGCACCTCGACTCATGTCAGCCCATGCTGGAAGGAAACGCCGGACCCATGCGCGCCACTCAACTGTTGATCGCCACTCTCAAGGAAACTCCGTCCGACGCGGAGGTCATCAGCCACCAGCTGATGCTGCGTGCCGGGATGATCCGCCGCCTCACCTCGGGCTTGTACACCTGGCTGCCGATCGGTCTGCGCACCCTGCGCAAGGTAGAGCGTATCGTGCGCGAAGAGATGGATCGCGCCGGGGCCCAGGAGGTCTTGATGCCGGCAGTACAGCCCGCCGAGCTGTGGCAGGAGTCCGGCCGCTGGGAGCAGTACGGGCCCGAACTTCTGCGCCTCAAGGATCGCCATGAGCGCGACTACTGCGTCGGCCCCACCCATGAAGAAGTGATCACCGACCTGATGCGCCGCGAGCTTTCCAGCTACAAGCAGCTGCCGGCCAATTTCTACCAGATACAGACCAAGTTCCGCGACGAGATCCGCCCGCGTTTCGGCGTGATGCGCTCACGCGAGTTCATCATGAAGGATGCTTACTCCTTCCACCTGGACCAGGAATCCCTCAAGGAAACCTACCAGGCCATGTACGACGCCTATGTACGCATCTTCACCCGTCTGGGCCTCGATTTTCGCCCGGTGCTGGCAGACAACGGCGCCATCGGCGGCACCGGCTCCCATGAATTCCACGTGCTGGCCGATTCCGGTGAGGACGATATCGTCTTCTCCACCGAGTCCGACTACGCGGCCAATATCGAAAAGGCCGAGGCGCTGCCCGCCCCTCTGGGCGCCTCGTTGGAGCGCGCTGCCCCCAGCGAGGAGCTGCGCCTGGTCGACACGCCCAACGCCAAGACCATCGCGGCTCTGGTCGAGCAGCACGGCCTGCCCATCGAAAAGACCATCAAGACCCTGATGGTGCGTGCCACCGAAGGCGGCCTGATCGCTCTGCTGGTGCGCGGCGATCACGAGCTGAACGAGATCAAGGCCGAGAACCTGGCCGAGGTAGCCGCTCCTCTCACCATGGCCACGGAAGAGGAGATCCGTGCCGCGGTGGGTGCCGGCCCCGGCTCGCTGGGCCCGGTGAAGCTGAACATGCCGATCATCGTCGACCGCAGCGTGGCATTGATGAGCGATTTCGGCGCCGGTGCCAATACCGATGGAAAGCACTATTTCGGGATCAACTGGGAGCGTGACGTGGCGCTGCCCAAGGTGGCCGACATCCGCAACGTGGTGGAGGGCGACCCGTCACCGGACGGCATGGGTACGCTTTCGATCAAACGCGGCATCGAGGTCGGCCACGTCTTCCAACTGGGCAAGAAGTACTCCGAGGCAATGAACGCCACGGTGCTCGACGATAACGGCAAGGCCGCCCACACCTGGATGGGCTGCTATGGCATCGGCGTAACCCGCGTGGTAGCCGCCGCCATCGAGCAGAATCATGACGCTGGCGGCATCATCTGGCCCAACGCCATCGCCCCCTTCCAGGTCGCCCTGGTGCCGATGAACGCTCACAAGTCCCAGCGCGTGCGCGAGGAGTCAGAGCGTCTCTACCAGGCGCTGACGGCGGCCGGCATCGACGTGCTGCTGGACGACCGCGACCTGCGCCCGGGGGTGAAGTTCGCCGATCAGGAACTGATCGGTATTCCTCATCGGCTGGTGGTGGGAGACCGGGGACTGGACAATGGCAAACTGGAGTACAAAGGGCGGCGTGACAGTGAGGCGACCATGGTTCCGGCCGATAGCATCGTCGAATTCCTACTGGCGCAGATCAACGCCTGAGCACCGGCTGGCTGCCGCCATGCTGGCGGCAGCCTGCCTTTTCGCTGCCCCGGTAGCGGGCCAAGAGCGCCCGAACGTCCCTGCTAGCGCCGAGCGAGCGCACTTGCTTGGCGCCCTTCCCGTTGCTCTGCAAACCTCCCCTGCTCAACGCATGCGGGGGGAGGCCGATATCCCTTCGTCATTGCGCCAAACCCTCGATACGCTGGTGGCCACACCGCCTTCTCCGGATCAGGTATGGGCAGCGCGTCACTGGAAGAGCGAGATGGAACCGCGCCTGGCGCGCTTCGTGCGTGATGACGCCATGCGCGGTGAACTCCTTACCCGTATCTATCATGAGGCCCGCCTGGCTGGGCTTGCCCCGGAGATCGTGCTTGCCGTCATTCAGGTGGAGAGCGCTTTCCAAGCGCAAGCCGTTTCTTCGGCCGGTGCCGTGGGGCTGATGCAGATCATGCCATTCTGGATCGATGAACTGGGCCGCAGCGCCGACGATCTCATGGACCCTTGGCTCAACCTGCGTTACGGCTGCACGATACTCGCCCACTACCTTGCAGTGGAAAGCGGCGACCTCACCCGTGCACTCGCTCGCTACAACGGTAGCTTGGGGCAGACCTGGTATCCCGAACGGGTGATGCGGGCCTGGAGCGACAATTGGTGGCTCGCACGTTGATCTTTACGCCAAGCTGCGCCGACGCGCTCTTACCATCCTAGCCAGCGACGATTGACGTATCCATATTGGCCACTCGCCACCCGTCACGCCCCTGTGCCTTGACTTCATAGAGCGCTGCATCGGCGGCGGCATAACCGGCTTCGAACCTGGCATGCCCCGCCATGAATCGCGCGGCTCCCACACTGAAGGTAACGTGGTCTGCATGGGGGTGGGAGGGATGAGGAATGGCGGCAGAACGCAGCGCTTCGACGAGCTGACGACAACTGTCGAACAGGATCTGGTCATCCTGGCACTCGAACAGCACGGCAAATTCATCGCCACCCAGCCGATAGAGGCTCGCCTTCTGGCCGTGATTGAATTCGATCAACTCGACGAGTCGACGCAGCAGTTGATCGCCTGCGGGATGCCCAAGGCTATCGTTGTACTGCTTGAAATAATCGATATCGACGAGCAGCAGGCCCAAGGAGCGACCCCGTGCCGCCACTACGTCATCATGCAGGGCGCTGCGGTTGCCCACCCCGGTCAGAGGATCGCGCAGGGCGCGACTCATCCACTCCAGGCTTTCGCGAGCGGAACGGACGGCACGGCGCCGCTGAAGCTCGTGCATCAGCCAGAAGCCCAGCCCCAGCACGAAAATGACCAGACTACCGGCCAGCACCTGCCCCTGATGACGCCGCGTCTTGTCGACGAACTCTGCCGTGATGGCGCTACGCCGGTCCAACTGGTGCATTTCGATCCTGGTGAGACAACGCATAGGGGCCAGCAGGCTCTCGCGAAGGTGCGATGCTGTCACGGGCGCTGCTCCTTCGAGACGCAGCAGCAGGTCATCGATGGCTGCCAGGCTCGGCACCGTGCAATCGTACTCGCGACGATACAGGCCGATATCGAAAAGGCTGTAGGCAAGCTTTATCTGAAAGTGCGCACTTTCACGGGTTTCGGGCTCATCCGGTGCCTGTAACAGCTGGTCGAGCCCCAGTTGCAGATAATCACGTGAACGCGTCGCCAACTGCTGACCGGTCAAGTTGCCCGACTGGCTGAAGTAAGCCTGTATTTCGGGATAGACCCAGCGAGTCTGATATGCGATCAGCAGCATCAAGGCCGTGAAGCTCATCAGGCTGAGCCATAGCCAATGCACATGACGCCGCCATGGGCGACCCGGTTCTACCATACCGCCTCGATGCTGCGGATCATCCAAACCCAGTCGTTGAAGTTGCGCAGGTTGTCGGGGTCGCGATTGCCGTAATCACGTTCGACCAGACGCAGAGGGCCACGGTCGCGCAGGCTGATGGGCTCACCGTTCTGGTGGGTCACGAGAATCCAGTTGGGGTCGTCCCAGCCTTCCAGGGTCACGTCGTAGTCATCCCAGGCCTGGAAATGAAGCTGAGGCGGCACACGGCCGAAATGTTCGATGAGCAAGTCGCGGAAGACCAGCCCCCGTATCTCGGTGTCTTCGGTCAGATAAGGTTCGTAGAAGCGAAACTCGACATCCGCTCGCTCTCGCAGCGCTTCGACCGAGAGCGTAATGTCTCTGTCACCGTCGCGCAGCTGCAGTGTGTCAGGATTGGCCTGGGCGGTAGAACCCAGCAGCAAGCCCGTAAGCAGTAGCCCTGGAGCAGGGAAACGCACCTTGTGACCAAGGTTGAGCATGGTCAAGACCCCCTCGTTCTTCTTATGGTGTCGACTGCACCATCGACGTAGTATTTCAAGCGGAGTCTACCACGAAAAAATGCCGGCCCAATTGGGCCGGCTACTGGGGGGAAAACTCCCCCCTCCCCTGACGACTTGCTAGCTAGGCTGGCTCAGTGCTTGCGCTTGCGACGATGGTCGCGGACCACGAAGCCGACCCAACCTGCCATGAATGCGATCATCATCGCGACGGTTACCAGCCCGAAAATTACTGCGTCATCCCAGTACATAGTGGTTTCTCCCCGTCACCTGATGCGATGAGTTCACTCTAGCCTGTTGAAGACATGGGAAAACTGACCTGCATCAAATTTCGCCTCGGGCCCGTTGCAAGGAGTTCGGCAAATTGATGCAGGTCAGTTTTTCGGGGAGTTCGATGTACTGCCGGGTCAAGGAAGCTTGCGATCTTCCACCTGAGATGGCGCGACATCGGCGGGGAGGGGGTGGCCTTTGGCCAGCTCGGCACGACTTGCCTCGCGTACTTGCAACACCTCGAGCGCATAGCTCAGGGTTTGCCCAGCCAGGGGGTGGTTGGTATCGACCATCACCGAGTCATCCCGCACCTCGATGACGGTAATGACCTGAGGACCGTCATCTCCCGGCGTTTGAAAGCGCATACCGGGTGCCAGATCGCGCTGAGGAAATGCACTGCGACCGAACGACTGGATCAGGTTCTCGTTACGCTCACCATAGGCATCTGCAGGCGCCAAGGTAACGGTCAGCCTGTCACCCGGCACGTGGCCCGTCAGCTCACGTTCCAGGCCGGTCATGATGTTGTCATGGCCATGCAAATACTCGAGGGGCGTGGCACGTGCCCGCGAATCGTCGAGCACCTGGCCCTGGGCGTCGCTGAGCACGTAATGCAGGGTCACGACCCGCTGCGGGGCAATGTTCATGTGAACTCCCGTGAACGAATGACGAGGCAGCCAGCAGTCATGTGCCCGGGCGCAAGCTTGCTACGGGCATTTCCAGCTGCTGCTGGCGATTGAGAAGATTGAGCAGCACGACCGCGCGCTCATCGCCTTTGTGGCCGGCAAAAACGGCTTGAAGATCCTTGAACGGCCCTTCGGTGATCTCGACCTTTTCCCCGGCGCGAAAATAGACATTGGCGGCACTCTCCAGCTCGACGGTGCCCTGCTCACGCAACAGCGCAACCAGTTCGTCATCTACCGGCAGCGGACGGTTGCCGAAGGTGACGATTTTGAGCACGCCTCGAGTGGAGCGAATCGGTCGCCAGTTGCTGGCTATTCGGTCGAGCCGAATGAACAGATAGTGGGGAAACAGCGGCTCATCGATCCACACCAGCTTGCCACCGCGCTTCTTCTGCACCTGCAGTATCGGGTGGAAGAGTTCATAGCCTTGGTTGGCCAGATGCTGCGCGGCGCGAAAGGACTCACCGCCCTTGCATTGAACGACGTACCAGCGTGGCAGGTTATCGTCCTTGTCTTCGTACGGCTGACGTTCGCCGTGGCTCATGAAGGCCTCCTGATCGAGAATAACCTGCTGGCATCGCTGCCGGTGCTCTGCAACAATCGAGCGGCCGGACGATGGGTCCTCCTGGACCGCCCACCAGCGCCTTGCGGGGCCATTCTAACATCGTTGCCGGCCCCGAGCCGCCTCTCGGACATCGACCATCGAGGAGTCACACCACGCATGTCCATCCCAACCGCTCAGCGCAGCTGGGGAGCCGCCCTGGCCATTTATCTGCGAGCCCCCGTGATTACCATGCTGTTCCTGGGCTTTTCGGCCGGACTGCCCTTTCTCCTGGTGTTTTCGACCCTGTCGGCCTGGCTTCGCAGCGACGGTGTTCAAGTCGCCGCCATCGGCTTCTTCTCCTGGATCGGCATACTCTATTCGATCAAGTTCTTCTGGGCCCCCATCGTCGACCGTCTTGCCCTGCCGGTGCTGACCCGCACCTTTGGCCAACGCCGCGGCTGGATGCTGCTGGCCCAGGCCATGATCGCCTGCGGCCTGGTGGGGTTATCGACCCTCGACCCACAGCAGAACCTGGCGATGGTGGCCGCCTTCGCTCTGCTGGTCGCCTTCGGCTCGGCGACCCAGGATATCGCCATCGACGCCTTTCGCATCGAGTCGGCACCCGATGACATTCAGGCCGCCATGGCCTCCACTTATATCATCGGCTATCGCGGTGGCCTGCTGGCCGCCGGCGCCGGGGCGCTCTACGTCGCGTCGTGGATCTCCTGGCAAGCCGCCTACCTGACCATGGCCCTGCTCGTCGGCATCGGGGTGATTACCGTGCTACTGCGCCCTGAGCCCGAGAGGCTGTCACTCACTACCCAGTTGATTCATGAGCCCAAGGTGCGCGCTTTCATCCGCGCCAGCCGCGGCAAGCCGCGGGCGTTGCGGCGCTTGGGGGCCTGGCTGATCGGTGCGGTTGTGTGTCCGTTCACCGATTTCCTTTCGCGTCATCGGCTCAAGGCACTGTGGCTGCTGGTATTCGTCGCCGTGTTCCGAATCAGCGATCTGGCCATGGCCTCGATGGCCAATCCGCTCTACATCGACCTGGGCTTCTCGCTGGCCACCATCGCCAATGTGACCAACGTCTTCGGCATTGCCATGAGCATCAGCGGTGGGATTCTCGGCGGTCTGCTGGTGGCCCGCTACGGCATCGGCCCGATACTGGTACTGGGGGCGGCAGCCGCGACCCTGACCAACTTGCTGTTCGCCGCGCTTGCGCTGGCGGGCCAGAGCCTGCCGATGCTGATCATGGCCATCGTCGGCGACAACCTGGCCAATGGCCTGGCCAGCGCGGTATTCATCGCTTTCCTGTCGAGCCTGACGTCGCGCGCCTATACCGCGACCCAGTACGCGCTGTTCTCGTCGTTGATGACGCTTCCAGGCAAGTTCCTGAGCGGCTTCGGCGGGCTAGTGGTGGCTGCCGAGGGCTACGCGACCTTCTTCGTCATTGCCACCGCGCTGGGACTGCCGGCCATCGCACTGGCGATCTGGATCAGCCGCGACAAGGAACTGGTGCCACCACCCACCCCGCGCACCGTGTGACCTCGCGTCAGCGATCGATCTGGCTCTGCAGCCAGCTCAGCGCACCCGATGTGGCACGCCACTGGTCGCGCATCAGCGTGCGATACTGCCAGGCCTCGGCGCGGGTGCCGGGCTCGGCGACGTTATCCCCACCGACGTGGATCGGCCGGGTCTGCTCGGCACACAGCATGGCAAGCGCATGAGGGTTGTGGCGGCACACGTCGCGTAGCGCTTCGTTGGCCTCGTCGATGCGCTCGAGGCGGAACAGCGCCAGCGCCCTTCCCATCAGAATGCCCAGCACCGGGCCGTCGTCGCGCTGGGTTTCGGTCACTGCCAGCGCCTCACGGTCGCGCCCTTCGCGTAGGAGCTGGTCCAGAACCAGCTCCTGCAGGCCCAGGCTATCCTGGTCGTCGAGCGTCAGCAGCCGTTCGGCAAGTCGCCGAGAGCGTTCGCGGGCGCCCCGCTCCATGCCGACCACCAGTGCCAGGCCAGTACGCAGCAGTACGGCATTGTCGGCGCTGTCCCAAAGGAAGGGTCCATCGCCCTCGCCACGAATTCGCTCGAGCCACCTCTCCAGGCGGTTGGACAGCGGTTCGAACAGGCTGGGCGACATCCACGGCAGGCTGCCGAATCGGCTGGTCAGAGCCAGGGTGAGCGCCTGAACCACCCGTGGCGAGTCAAGCCATTCCGGGTGAGCACAGAGCTCACGCAGCCAGTCGCCGGCCTGCATCCACGGGTCGCCCTTGAGGCCAAGCGCGCTTTCGTCGTCCACATCCACCTGAAACTGCTTGTGCCAGGCGGCAAACAAAGTGTCTTCCCTGGCGCTGCTGTGATACTCCAGCTCTCCGCTATCCGTCAGGCTCACGTTCAGCCCGGGGGCCGGCGGGAGCTCCGCCAAAAGCGCCTGAAGCGAGGCCAGCGGCTCCGCCAGGTCCTCTTCGGCATTGAGCAGTTGGTCGGCCAGGGTAGCCCCGGGGTTCTCCGCCAGATCGGCCAGAAACTGTAGCTGATCGGGTTCCAGCTCACCCTTGCGGGACAGGCGGCGGAACCAGAAGCGGGCTCGCTCGGCGGCTTCCTCTTCGTGCCCTTCGTGTAGCAGCAGCATGGCTTCGATATAGGCCAGCGTCGGCGAGTCGGGAAGCGCCTGTTGAGCGCGCACGAAGGCGGCCCGGGCGCTGTCCAGATCGTCGCTGTCCAAGTGCATCAGACACAGGCGCTCCAGCGCCACCCCCCGCAGGAACAGCGGGCCGCGATCGAGCACCTCGTCGAGCAGCTCGGCCCGCTTGCGGATGAAACCGCGCTCCTGGTACAGATCGATCAGCAGTTCGAATGCAGGCTCGGCCTGAACCGGCAGTCGCGACCAGTCGGCTCGTTGAAACAGCGATTCCAGGATCTGTTGCGCACGCCCGCGCTGGCCCGTCTCGGCTGCGATAAGGCCGGCCTCGAGCAGGGCCTGGGCGGGGGCATTGCCACTCTCAAGCGCCCCCTTGAGGGTCGGCCCCTTCCAGTCACGCAGCGAGAGCATCCACATCAGATGATCGGGAACTTCGGCGGGCATCGAGACGGCCCCGCAGCAGTGCTTCAGCTTGAGGCCGGAATCGCACCAGCAGGGTTCATTGCGGCCGGGACGCGCCAAGGGCTCACTGGTGAAGCCGGCACGCTCGAGCGGGGTCTGGCTCCAGAGGATGGGCGCCAGCGCCTGGGCCATGGCCAGGTCGCCCCCCATCAGCTCGACTCCCTCGTCGCGCGCCCAGGCCATGAACGCCGGATAGCGCTCTTCCTCTCGGATGGCTGCCAAGGCACCCGAAGCAAAGCCCAGCAGCTGCTCGACCCATACTGCCAGCATTCACTCTCTCCGCCAGTTCAAATGGCGCATATAGTAACAGGGAAGCGTGATTTGGTGTTGTGCGCAAGAACGCTCGGCATGTGGGTCAGGGCTCAGCGGCGCACTCCCTCCAGCAACGGCTTGGTTCTAGCGTGCATGTCCAGGCGGGCGCCCAGTCGCACCAGGTTCCAGTAGTGCCCGTTGAGCGTGCGGGAGAGCAGTAAAACGTCGGCCGGGGGCTGCAGGCGGTCCATGGCCGCCCATACTTTCGGCGAAAGATCGCGTAGGCGACGGTGCACTCTGACATCGGAGAAATCCCGCGGGCCGGGTTCGAACAGCGGCGCCACCGCTTCGGCGGATTCACGATAGAGCGCCAGCGGCGCCCCCTGCCCTTGGCGGCCGCCCAGCCGACGCATGGCGTCGTCCATGGCCATCGGATCGCCCGCCAGGGTGGCGTCGAGCAGTTGCATCATCGCCTGGAGATGCCTTTCAGGTACCGGAATCACGGCGCCCAGGTCGTAGACCACCAGCCGCCCCTCGTCATCCACGGCAAAGTTTCCGGCGTGGGGGTCGGCGTGCAATTCACCATGGGTGAAAAGCTCTTCGGTGAGCCAGTCGGCCAAGGTGGCAGCGACACGCTGGCGCACGGCATCGCTGGCTGCTTCCAGCTCACGCAATGGCGTGCCGGCGACATAGCGCATGGCCAGTACCCGCGGCCCGCAAAGCTCGGGCAAAGGTTCCGGCACAAGCAGGTCGTCGAGATGCGCATAGCGTAACCGGTAGCGTGCCAACGCCCTGGCCTCGGCGTGATAGTCGAGTTCGCTACGCAAGCTGGCCGCGAGCTCCTCGAACAGAGCATCCAGGCGCGCCTGAGGCACCTTGAACCAGCGCCCCAGGCGCATGATGCGACGCAGCTGTACCAGATCGCTTTCCAGGGTGTCGGCAAGGCCCGGATACTGCACCTTGAGCACCAGAGGGACGCCGTCATGGGTCACCGCACGGTGCACCTGCCCCATGGAGGCGCTGGCGAAGGGACGGGGCTCGATCTCGCTGAAATGGCGTTCCAGCTCGCCATATTGCTCGACCAGGGTGCGACGAATGCCCTCCCAAGGCATCGGTTCGGCCTGGCGCTGCAGGCGTGCCAGCTCATCGACGAGGTCGGGGGGCAGCAGATCGTCCCACTGAGCCACGATCTGCGCCAGCTTCATGGCGGGGCCCTTGAGTTCCGAGAGCCCTTCGAACAAGGCCTCCCCCAGGGCGCGCCAGTCGGCCTCACCGCCAAGACGGCTGCGAAGCATGGCTCCTCCGGTCCGCGCACCGAGCCCGAACAGGCGTCGCGTTCTTCCTCGTTCACGCATGTCACTGCTCTCCCTTGCCCGCCATGGCCTACCACGATACAGGAATTGTACAGCTTTTTCCGTCAGCAGGATCTGGTCTTGTCGGCACGTTACTGTAAGAATATCCATTACAGTATCTCTTAAGGCCAGATCTTCACATGCGTCTGATCATTGCCGAGAAACCCAGCCTCGCCCGAGCCATTTCCGACGCGTTGCCAGGCGGTGCCCAGCGCGAGGATGGCGCCTTGCGAAGCGGCGACACCGTCGTTACCTGGTGCCTGGGCCATTTGCTGGAGCAGGCGCCTCCTGATGCCTACGACCCCGCCTACAAGCAGTGGCGACTGGACCACCTGCCCATCCTGCCGACACGGTGGCGGCTGACCCCGCGCCCCAAGGCCAGAGGCCAGCTCGCCGTCATACGCAAGCTGCTCAAACAGGCCCGCGAGGTCGTCCACGCCGGCGACCCGGATCGCGAGGGGCAGCTGCTGGTGCAGGAGGTAATCGAACATCTGGGCTGGAAGGGGCCGGTATCACGCCTGCTGATCAACGATCTCAACCGCCCCGCCGTTCAGCGCGCCTTGTCTCGCCTGGAAGACAACGCCCGCTACCAGCCGCTCTATCGTGCCGCCGAGTCACGCTCCCGGGCCGATTGGCTGTATGGCATCAACCTCACCCGCGCCTGGACCCTGACCGGCCGTCAGGCGGGCCATGACGGCGTCCTGTCCGTGGGCCGGGTGCAGACCCCGGTGCTTGGCCTGGTAGTACGTCGCGACGCCGAGATCCGTAACTTCAAGCCCTACCCCTTTCACGTGCTGTGGGCCGATCTGGCGGTCGCCAACGGCAGCCTGCGCGCCTGGTGGCAGCCCGGCGAGCAGCACCGCCTCGACGAACAGGGCCGCCTGCTCGAGCGCGCCCCGGCCGAGGCGTTGGCGGCACGCCTGCCGGGCGCCGAGGGGCGGCTGACGTCACTCGAAAGCCGACAGAAGCGCCAGGCCGCCCCGCTGCCCTACTCACTCTCGGCGCTACAGGTAGATGCCGCCCGACGCTTCGGCCTCTCCGCCAAAGCGGTGCTGGACATTTGCCAGCGTCTATACGAACGCCACAAGCTGATCACATACCCGCGTTCGGACTGTCGTTACCTGCCCGAAGAGCACCTGACCCAGGCGCGCTCCGTACTGACGAGCGCCTGCGCTCTGGACGAGACACTGCGCGGCTGGCTGGCCGGTGCCGATTTCAAGCTGCACTCCAAGGCTTGGGACGACAAGAAAGTCGGCGCCCACCATGCCCTCGCCCCCACCGGCAAACCGGCCGAGCTGGAACGGCTGGAACGTGCAGAGGCCGACGTATACCGGTTGATTGCTCGCAATGTACTGGCGCAGTTCTACCCGTCGCTGATCACTTGCGAGGTCAAGGCGGAATTCACGATTCTGGACGAGCGTTTCCGTGCCAGCGGCCAGGAACTGCTCCAGCCTGGCTGGAAGCCGCTTTTCACTACCCGCGACGAAGCTCCGCCGCTTCCGCCTCTCAGCGAAGGGGAAAGCTGTCGCGTGACGGCAAGTGCCGTGGAAGACCGTGAGACTCGTCCTCCAGAGCCCTTCACCGATGCCAGCCTTATCAAGGCGATGATGAACATTGCACGCTACGTCGACGACCCCGACGTCAAGCGCACCTTGCGTGAGCATGACGGTCTGGGTACCGAAGCGACCCGGGCCGGCATCATCGAGACGTTGCTCGAACGTGGCTACCTGGTGCGAAAGAACAAGGCGTTGCGCGCCACTCGGCTGGGCAGCGGCCTGATTGCCTCGCTGCCCGAGGCTGCCGCTCGGCCCGAACGCACGGCGGTCTGGGAACAGCGGCTGACCGCCATCGCCGAACGCGCCGATGACCCGGCCCCCTTCCTGGCGGCTCTTGTCGACGATCTTCGCGGCCTGCTGGGCAGTGCCGATGCGAACCGGTTGCGCCAGGCCATGGCGACCGCCCAGGGTGAGGCCGCAAGTAGCGCGCGCTCACCGCAACGCAAGCCGCAGCGCAGCCGGACGACCAAGAGGAGCAGGCAGCGCAAGCCGCGTACACAGGCATGAGCAGCTGCAGGCTGGCGCCCACTGGCACGGCATCGGTATGCTGCCTTACTCCACTATCAAGGCGTACCATGAACGAGCAGACCCACCTGATCGTCGGCCCCGGCGCCCTGGGCCGGCTTCTGGCCCTTCATCTGGCGGGCATGGCCCCGGTCGTGCTGGCCGGCAGGCGTCCTTTACCCAGCGAGCAGACGCTGGTGACTCCGGAAGGAGCACGGCACTCCAGGCTGTTGAGCGTGACGACACTTACCGACATGCCCTTGAGCTCGCCAACGTATCTTCACCTGACCACCAAAGCCTATGACGCCGTCGCCGCCTACGAGAGCGCCATGGCTCGGCTGAGCGCCATACCCACGCTGGTGCTGTGGCAAAACGGTTTCCTGATACAGCCCGAGCTCGACCGCCGGCATCCCGGGCCTGTGGTGTGCGCCACCACGACCGAAGGAGCCTGGCTGGAGAACGATGCCGGCGTGACCCATGCCGGCCGCGGCATGACCTATCTTGGCCCGCTGACCGACCGCGCGGGCGAGGACTCCCAGGCTATTGCCGATTTACTGAACCGGGCAGGCCTGGCTGCCGAGGCGGTGGCAGATATCGAGACGCGGCTATGGCACAAAGTCGCGATCAACGCCGCAATCAATCCTCTGGTGGCACGCTTTCGTATCCGCAACGGCCAGTTACGCGACCTTCCCTTTCGCCCCATGGTGGAGCGTATCGTCGATGAAGTCGCCGAGATCCTCGAAAAAGAGGGCATTTCTCCACCCCCTCCTGGCTGGCATGGCTTGGTATGGCAGGTGGTGAAGGGAACCGCAAACAATCGTGCCTCGATGCTGCAGGACGTGCTGGCGGGAAGGCCCACGGAAGGCGAGGCGATACTGTCGCCGCTGCTGGCAGCGGCCCGCCGCCATGATCTCGACGCCCCATGCCTCAGGCAACTCGACGAACATCTACGCGGCGCCACGCAGCCCCGGCGTTGATGATCGGCCTGGCGATGGGCTGGTCATGCTGCTAGGCTTGATTGACGAAATACCATCTAAAGGGATTATGGAAAGGGGATGAAAACGTGTTTCAGTGTTGTCATCGGCATGGCTGCCAGCCTGACGCTGTTGCCACTCTCGGCCATGGCCGAAACACGCACGTCTCCTATATCTCCCATTGAGCAGCCGCTTGCCTAGTCCCAGGCATCACAAGATCTGCTGGCCTCTTTGACGTTATCTCCCTTGACGGCCCCTTCCTATGCCGGAAAGACCAGCGATTTGATGTACCTCGACAATGGCGTGGTACTTGAGGGCAGCGACCTCCATACGCCGGATGGCTATACCACCGGCTTTCGAGTCACGGCGGGCTTCTCCCCTGCCAACATGCCGCAGCTAGACCTTGGCGCCGAGTTCACTTATCGCGAAAGCGATGAGGTACCGACCCAACATGCCGATCAGGCTTTGCTGGTCAATACCACCACGCTGGGCGGCAGCCTGGTAGCCGGGGTGCGACTTGGCCAGCTCGGTCTCTATGCCAAGTCGGGTATTGCCGAGTGGGAAGGCGACCCGGTCACTCAGAGCGAATCGCTGTACATGGCCACTACCGGTACCGCAAGAGTCCAGGGCTTTGGCGCACGCCTGCAGCACAACCGCTTCGTCAGTCGATTGGAATTCGAAGAGATCGACGCACCCAACATGGCTCACCTGAATCTCATCACGGCGTCACTGCACTTCACTTTCTAACCCGCTTCCTCCTACTCGCCAATGTCGCAGAGCCGGTACCGGCCGCGACGCCCACCGCCGCCATTTCAGGCGACGGTGCGTCACGGCAGCACCACCCGCTCAACCCGTATTGCGCAGACCCGCTGCGATACCCGCCATGGTGACCATCAGGGCACGTGACAGCTCGCCGCTGATGGCGCCATCGGCATCCCGGTTACGCTGCAGCAGCTCCGCTTGCAGGCCATGCAGCGGATCGATATAGGGATTGCGCACCTCGATGGCCTGGCGGATCAATGGCGTCTGATCCAGCAGTTGAGGCTGATCGAGAATGGTCAACAGTACCGATTGCAGACGCGTAAAACGCTCACGCAATTGCGCTCCCAGCTCCTTGAGCGCCGGTTCGTCGACCAGCCGCTGTTCATAGTAGGAAGCGATGCCGACATCGGCCTTGGCCAGCAGCATTTCGAGCATATCGAGATAGGTGCCGAAGAAGGGCCAGCGGTCGCGCATTTCACGCAGCACCTCGAGTCCCCCCCCCTCTTCCAGCCGAGTGACGAAAGCCTCCCCGCTCCCCAGCCAGGCCGGTAGCATGAGACGGATTTGGGTCCAGGCAAAAATCCACGGAATCGCCCTCAGGGTCTCGACGCCGCCATCCTGACGACGCTTGGTCGGGCGCGAACCCAATGGCAAGTGCCCGAGCACCCCTTCCGGCGTCACCGCGCGGAAATAAGGCACGAAGTCGGGATCCTCTCGCACCACATTGACATAAGCGCTGTGAGCGATGCCGGCCAGCCGGTCCATCTCCTCTCGCCAGTGGGGCTCCGGCGCCGGCGGTGGCAGCAGGCTCGCCTCGAGCACGGCACAGGCGTAGATCTCCATGGAGCGCAGGGCAATATCGGGCTGACCGAACTTGAACCGAATCATCTCCCCCTGTTCGGTAACCCGTAGACTGCCGTTCACCGACCCCGGGGGCTGCGATAGGATGGCCGCGTAGGCCGGGCCGCCACCGCGACCGACGGCACCGCCACGGCCATGGAACAACGTCAGGTCCACGCCATGGCTACGACACACTTCCACCAGGCGCTCCTGGGCACGGTACTGCGCCCAGGCCGCCGCCAGCTGACCGGCATCCTTGGCCGAGTCGGAATAACCGATCATCACTTCCTGACGGTCGCCGACCAGGGCGCGGTAGCCCGGCAGCGCCAGCAGGCGATCGATGACGTCGCCGGAGCGGTTGAGATCGTCGAGCGTCTCGAACAGCGGGGCAATGGGCAGCGTGACCACGCCCCCCACCTCTTTCATCAGCAGCGCCACGGTGAGCACGTCGGAAGGCTGGCCGGCCATGGAAATGACGTAGGTGCCGAGCGCCTCGGACTGCTCATTGGCAACCACCAGGAAGGTGTCCAGCACCTCGCGGGTCTCGGGTGAGCACTCCCAGCGCCGCGGGATGAGCGGTCGGCGCGACTCGAGCTCGGCCAGCAGGAAGGTCTGACGCTGCTCTTCGCTCCATTCACGATAGTGGCCGAGCCCCAGGGTTTGGGTCAGCTCCTCCATGACCATCGCATGACGACTCGCCTCTTGGCGGATGTCGAGCTTGGTCAGGGTGACGCCGAACACCGCGACACGGCGCAGGGTATCGAGCAGCGCCCCGTTGGCGATGGTGTCGAGGCCTACGTCACACAGCGAACGGTAGCAGGTAAGCAGCGGCGCATAGAGCTGGTCGCTGCTCTCGATGATCGGGCCGGCTTCGTAGCTGCGTCCGTCGAGCTGCGCTTTGGCCCAGTCGCGAGTCGACTCGACCCGCTGCACCAGGCGCTTGAGCAGCTCGCGGTAGGGTTCGGCGACGTTACCCACTTCGGCGCGCAGTGCACTGTTGCACTTCCACATGGAGAGCTCGGCTTTGAGCTGTTCCAGATCGCGAAGGTAGAGGTCCGCCGCCATCCAGCGGCCCAGCAGCAGCACTTCCCGTGTCACCTTCGAGGTCACGTTGGGGTTGCCGTCACGGTCGCCCCCCATCCAGGAGGCGAACACGATCGGCGCGGCATCCAGCGGCAGCCGCTCGCCGGCGGATTCGAGCAGCAGGTTGTCGAGATCGCGATGGAACGCCGGCACCGCCTGCCACAGTGAATTCTCGATGACCGCAAAGCCCCACTTCGCCTCGTCCACCGGCGTGGGCCGCTCATGGCGAATCTCGTCGGTGTGCCAGGCCTGGCTGATCAGCTCCTCGAGACGTCCGCGAGCGCGGCTGGCCCGCTCGGGATAGTCCAGCGACGACTCGATGACGGTGAGACATTCGTCGATGGCGTCGTACTTCTGAATCAGCGTACGCCGAATGACCTCGGTGGGATGCGCGGTGAGAACCAGTTCGACGCGCATGCCGGCGAGGCTCTCGACCAGCTTACGTGGCGTGTGGCCGGCGCCGCGGGCGCGCTTCATGAGCTCCGAGAGCACCGGCTGGGAGCCGGGCTTGTAATCCTCCACGCGGCGAAAGCGGGCCCGGTAGTGCTGCTCGGCGATATTGGCCAGATTGAGAAACTGATTGAAGGCGCGGGTGACCGGCAGCAGGTCACGGTCGGGCAGCTTGCGCAGGTATTCGATCAGATCGCGACTGCTCTGGACGTCTCCCTGACGGCCGCTCTTGGCCAAGCCGCGAATGGTCTCGATACGATCGACGAAGCCTTGGCCAAGGTCATCGGCGATGGTGCGGCCCAGGCTGTCGCCGAGAATGCGTACGTTGTCGCGTAGAGACTCATGCAGATCGCCGCTCATGGTCGATCTCCTCCTTAAGACGGTTCTGTTGGTTCGACAGACATTGGGGAAACGGTGCTCTCGAGCCGCTTGGCGTCCTGCCAATGCCGCTCCATGGTGTTCAGGTCGACGTCACGTGTCGTCATGCCGCGCTCAGCCAGGGCCTTTTCCACATGCCTGAAGCGCCGCTCGAACTTGGCATTGGTGTCGCGCAGACAGCGTTCGGGATCGGCCTCGAGGGAGCGGGCCAGATTGGTCACCGCGAACAGCAGGTCGCCGACTTCCTCGGCGGCATGCTGCCGGTCACCTTCGGCCAGGGCTTGCTCGACCTCGTCGAGCTCCTCACGAATCTTGGCAATGACGCCATGGGTATCGGGCCAGTCGAAGCCGACCCGGGCGGCACGCTTGGAAAGCTTTGCAGCACGCAACAGCGCCGGCAGCGTGCGCGGCACATCGTCGAGCACTGATGCCGATACCGGCTCTACGGCCCGGTCGGCACGCTCCTCGGCCTTGAGCGACTCCCAGCGGCTGCTCACGTTTTCAAGTTCAGCCTGCTGTATTTCGGCCTCTTCGGCGCTTACCCCGGGTGGCCGGCGCGACGCCAGCGTGCCGTCGGGAAAGACGTGGGGGTGGCGGCGTATCATCTTGGCCGTCAGGACATGCACGACGTCGTGAAAGTCGAAGCGTTCTTCCTCGTCGGCAAACTGGCTGTAGTACACCACCTGAAAGAGCAGATCGCCGAGCTCGCCGGGAAGTTCGTTCCAGGCCTGGCGTTCGATGGCATCGGCGACTTCGTACGCCTCTTCGAGCGTGTGCGGCACGATGCTGTCCCAGCTCTGCTTGAGATCCCAGGGACAGCCATGCTCGGGGTCGCGCAGCACTTTCATCAACGTCAGTAGATCTTCGATACCGTGGCGAGCTTCGCTCATCAACCGCTCCCCTTGCGTTTCATGCCCTTGGCGCCGGTGCGCAGACGCTGCACCTCGATCACGTTGGACAGCTGCTGAATGCGTGAGAAAAGCCTGCCCAGGGTCTCCAGCCCATCGACTTCCACCGTAATGCGCATTCGCGCGATGCCATCGCTGGTGTCGGTCAGGGTGTTGACCGACAGGACGTTGACCTTCTCATTGCTGAGGATGCCGGTCACGTCACGCAGCAGGCCGGAGCGGTCCCATGCATTGATCTCGATATACACCGGATACTGGGTGCGCGCGCTCTGCCCCCACTCCACCTAGATCAACCGCTTTGGTTCGTCGATTCGAAGCTGCATGATGTTGGGGCATTCCTGGCTGTGTTAGGT
>NZ_JBYCKL010000012.1:0-19684 GCF_057473365.1 Halomonas sp. TH-94 | reverse complement strand
GGGGCACGGGGACGGGCACGGGGAAGTGGGCCGGGGTGCCTACCGTAACTTAGCCGGCTTCGCCATGGCCCGCGGCACGCCACGCGATGAAGCGGCGCTGCGCTTCCTCGAGCATACCGCCGGCGATGTCGTTCAGCGCGATGTAGCCGAAGGCATCTTCTATCCTGTCGTTGCCGACGTGAGTCAGGTCAGAGCCGCCGCTCAGCTGGGCGACGCCAGTATGGACGCGACTCCAATGGAGGAGCTGGGCGAGCTCGCGGCAGCTGCTCGTGCGCTGCTCGAGCAGGCCGGATGGCAGTAAGCCTACGCATCCGCTGAGTTTCCTATCAGGCAACTTCGGGAACGCCGGGTCCCGAGTCGATCGGTGGCCCGGCTTCGTCTTGGTGCAACCGCCCCGGACCCGGTAAGCTGCGACTCTTGTGCGCAAGGAATCTCTCATGTCAGCCAATGCATCCGCCAACAGCTTCCAGGCTCTGGTACGCCTGCTGCGCTATGCGCGCGGCTATCGGCGTCGCATCATCGCCGCCACCACCTGCTCGGTCATCAACAAGATTTTCGATATCGCCCCGGAAATTCTCATCGGTGTCGCTATCGATGTCGTGGTGAACCAAGAGCGCAGCTTCGTGGCAAGGCTCGGCTTCACCACGCCCCAGGAGCAGATCCTGATTCTGGCCGTATTGACCTTTTTCATCTGGGCCGGCGAGTCGATCTTCGAATATCTCTACAAGATTTTATGGCGCAACCTGGCCCAGCGGCTGCAGGCCGACATGCGTCTGGACACCTATGAGCACGCCCAGCGACTGGACATGGCCTACTTCGAATCGAAGAGCTCGGGCCAGCTGGTGGCGACCATGAACGACGACGTCAACCAGCTCGAGCGCTTCCTCGATGGCGGTGCCAACTCGTTGATCCAGGTCGGCGTCACCGTGGTGGCGGTGGGCGCGGTATTCTTCGTCATCTCTCCCCTGATCGCGATGCTCGCCTTCACGCCGATCCCGCTGATCATCTGGGGCGCGTTCTTCTTCCAGCGCAAGGCGGGTCCGCTCTATGCCGACGTACGCGAGAAGGTGGGCGATCTCGCCAGCCGGCTCTCCAACAACCTCTCCGGCATCGCCACCATCAAGAGTTTCACCAGCGAAGCGCGGGAGGCGGAGCGGCTGCGCGCGGTAAGCGAGGCCTACGTGGAGGCCAACCGCCGCGCCATCCGGGTCAGCTCCGCTTTCATCCCGGTGATTCGCATGGCGATTCTGGCCGGCTTTCTTGCCACCTTCACCGTGGGCGGCATGATGGCCCTGCGCGGCGACCTCAACGTCGGCGCTTACGGCGTGCTGGTGTTCCTCACCCAGCGCCTGCTTTGGCCGCTGACGGGACTTGCCGAAGTGATCGACCTGTTCGAACGCGCCATGGCCAGTACTCGGCGCATTCTCGACCTGTTGGCGGTGCCGATCACGGTGAAGGACAACGAAGGCAAACCGCTGGCGGAGCCGGTGCGCGGTGAAGTGAGTTTCGACAGCGTCAGCTTCCGCTATGCGGCGAGCGGCGTGGGCGTCGACGGCGTCAGCCTGCAGGTACCCGCCGGCAACACGCTGGCGCTGGTGGGCGCCACCGGCTCCGGCAAGTCGACCCTGATGAAGCTGATGCTGCGCTTCTACGACCCCTCTGCCGGTGAGGTGCGCATCGATGGCCAGCCGATCAGCGACGTCAGTCTCAATTCGCTGCGCCAGGCCATCGGCCTGGTGAGTCAGGACGTCTATCTCTTCGAAGGCTCGATTCGCGACAATATCGCCTACGGCAGGCCCGAAGCCAGTGAGGCGGAGGTGATCGAGGCGGCACGCACCGCCGAAGCCTGGGAGTTCATCCAGGCGCTGCCCCAAGGGCTCGACACCGCCGTGGGCGAACGTGGCGTACGCCTCTCTGGGGGCCAGCGTCAGCGGCTTTCCCTGGCTCGGGCGCTGCTCAAGGATCCGCCGATCCTGGTGCTCGACGAAGCCACCAGCGCGGTGGACAACGAGACCGAGGCGGCCATCCAGCGCTCCCTGGCCAAGATCGGTCACGGTCGCACCGTGATCATGATTGCCCACCGGCTCTCCACCATCGTGCACGCCGACGAGATCGTCGTGGTGGACGGCGGCCGGGTCGTGGAGCAGGGGAGCCACACCGAACTGCTGGAGCGGGGTGGGCGCTATGCCGCGCAGTGGAAGGTACAGACGGGAGCGCTGGAGGAGAGCGAAGCGCTGTCGTAACGCAAGAGCGAGGCCGGGGGCAGCCTGGCCTCGCTACTCATCTGGCCCAGCTAGATGAACAGGTAGACCCATATCAACGTCACCACCACCAGCAACCCCGCCAGTACGCGGTAGTTTTGCCACAGCGGCTTATCGGCTAGCTCCCGCGTCTCCTCACGCCAGGCCTCACGCGACCAGACGTAATTCTCGAGTGTTTCCCGAGAGGGGGGCTCGGTGAGCAGGGTAATAACGAGGAATAGCGAAAGACACAGGACGAACATGATCCCCGTGCCATAGAGGAACTGCAGTTCGTAAAGCTCGAAAATTTCACCCGCAAGAAAGCCAGCCAGGCCGATCGGGGCCATTATCACCAGGGTCCAGAAGGCGGCAGCGCTAGTGGCCCTGTGCCAGAACAGCCCGCCGAGGAAGATCACCACCACCGGCATGGTCACGTAACCCAGGAAAGACTGGAAGTACTCCACGATACCGTCGAAGGTCAGAATCACCGGTGCCCACAAACCGGCGGCGACCATGAAGACTCCCACCATGGCTCGGCTGATCAAGAGCAGCTGCTTTTCACTGCGCTTCTTTTTACGTGTCTTGATGAAATCGTTCACCACCAGCGAGGAGGCGCCGTTGAGCACCGAATCGAGGGTCGACATCAGTGCGGCCACCAGCGCCGCCAGCACCAGGCCGCGGATGCCGATGGGCAGGAAGTCGAAGGCCAGCGCTGGCCAGATCAGATCCGAGTCGGGCAGGTCAGGGTAAAGCGCTCGCCCCATGGTGCCGGGAAGAATCAGCAGGAACAGCAGCGGCAGCTGAAGGAAGCCTGCCATCAGCGCCCCCCAGCGACCATGATCGATACTCTTGGCCGAGAGCACCTTCTGCATGACGATATGGTTCGTGGTCCAGTAATAGAAGCCCAGCCACAGAACCCCGGTGAGCACCCCGGGCCAAGGCAGGAAATCATCGTCCGCCGGTTTGAAGACGGTGAAGCCGTCCTCCGGCGCTGCGTTGCGAACCGCCTCCCAAGAACCTAGCTCACGAAACAGCATGAAGAAGATGACAGCGCCTGCCACGTACAGCAGCACGGCTTGAATGGTGTCGGTGATCATCACCGCACGCAGGCCACCCAGGATGACATAAGCGCCGCCAAGCAGCGCCATGGCGGTGATCAGCATGCCCAGCGGAATTTCGGGAAACAGCAGCTTCAGCACGATACCGCCAGCGAACAGGGCGCCGGCACTGTCGATGAACAGGGCGGTGAACACCGAGAAGATGGAGAAGGCGTAGCGCGAGCGCTTGTCGTAGCGGTTGGCCAGGAACTCCGGCATGGTGCTGACGCGGGAGCGCAGGTAGAACGGCAGGATGAAGAGTGCAAAGAACACCAGTACCAGCGTGGCCATCCACTCGTAGTTCCACACCGCGATACCGTCGTGGTAGCCGGCACCGGCGAGACCGATGTAGGACGTCCCCGAGAGGTTGGCGGAAACCAGACTGAAGCCGACCAGTGGCCAGATCATGCCGCGGCCGGCAAGGAAGTAACTCTCCGAGTCCTTACTCTTGCGGCCCACCCAGAAGCCGATGGCAAGGATCATGACCATATACAGGCCAACGATCACCAGATCGATGGTCGCCAACTCGAACTCGGGCACGGCTTCCCTCCTCTGCCCATGGTTCAAGCCGAAACGGCCGTGCACACCTTCCAGGTGCGTGCCGTTTCGGTGTCAGGGTGCCAATTAAACCTAGTTCAGTCACCACAAGGCGGCAACGAAACGTTTCTCCAGCGGGGCCGGCCGCAACGGCCCTATGGTGAATCGAATTCGCTACCTGACGAGCAGCGCATTGAGATTGACCGGTACCTCGTCGCCGATCTGCTCGTAGCCGAGCATTAGCATTACCGAGCGCAGAGTGGGGTCGGCCATCAGCGCCTTTCCATCCAGCGCCACGCGCTCGGCATTGGTCACCTGAATTTCGTTATTGCTTCTCTTGGTGAAGCGAACCGGCAGTGACTCCTCGCGTACGGTGCTGCCTGATTGCACCTTCATGGCCAGGGTTTCCACCAGTGATTCGCCTACTTCGAGCCGTTCCAGCCGCTCGGGGGGAAACTGGGTGGTCAGGGTGGCCATGGGGCGTTCGGTCAGGCCCGAAAGCCAGGGGGGCAGCGGGCCCAGGCGTTCCACCACGTCGCTCTGGTTGAGCCTCAGCGGCAGCTCCAAGGTACCGCTGGCATTGGCACTGCCGCTTAGCCGACGTACTTCATGCTGACGCGGAACAGGACCATCGGGACCGATTTGCATCACCGTGGCTGATACCCGCGAATGCTCCGGGTCGAGCTCCCAGGCTGCCAGCGGTAGGGTGAACAGCAGAGCGGTGGCGCCCAGCGGCAATATCAGAAAAGAAGAGAGAAAGCGTTTCATGAGCGGGGCGTCTCCTAGAGCGGAAGGCTCAACCTTCAAGACACGCCAAACGTCGGGAAGTGCCCGGCGCAGCGAGGCGAATTTGCCGTGGCCCAAGCTCTGGCCACACCCACCAGCTTTCGCTATCATACGCCGGCGCAATGCAGGGCCTATAGCTCAGTTGGTTAGAGCAGGGGACTCATAATCCCTTGGTCGCTGGTTCGAGTCCAGCTGGGCCCACCATTACAACAGTGCTTTCCCCAGTTTGAGATGCACTGCCCCTCGCTCCACCTCGCTGGGTTTGATGGCCGACAAAAGTCACCTATCAGGGGCCTACGCGGGGACAAATCATGAACACGGAAAGTCATTCTCAACAGGCGGCCTTCATCTGGTCCGTGGCGGATCTGCTGCGCGGCGATTTCAAGCAGTCCCAGTACGGTCGTATTATCCTGCCCTTCACCCTGCTGCGGCGCCTGGAGTGCGTACTGGAGCCCACCAAGGCCGAGGTGCTCGACGCGGCTCACGCCCACCAGGCCAAGTCCGAGGCGGTGCGCGAGAAACTGCTGTTGCGCGTGGCGGATCAGCCCTTCTTCAATGCCTCACCGCTGACTCTGGGCACCCTCTCCGACACCCAGACCGCCGACGACCTGATGCGCTACGTGCAGTCGTTCAGCCAGGATGCGCGGGAGATCTTCGAGCACTTCGAGTTCGAGGGCTTCGTTCAGCAGCTGTCGGCCAGCAACTTGCTCTACCAGGTGGTACAGCGCTTTGCCGCCTTCGATATGAGCCCGCAGCGGCTCTCCAACTATGGCATGGGCCTGGTGTTCGAGGAGCTGATCCGCAAGTTCGCCGAGAGCTCCAACGAGACGGCGGGGGAGCACTTCACCCCGCGCGACATCGTCCATCTGACCACTTCACTGGTACTTACAGGGCAGGATGAAAAGCTCAAGAGTGGCGGAATCGTCACCGTCTACGACCCCACCGCGGGCACCGGCGGCTTCCTCTCCGAGAGCGACGAGTACATGCAGCAGATCAGCGGCGGCATGAGCGTCTCGCTGCATGGCCAGGAGCTCAACCCCGAGTCCTACGCGATCTGCAAGGCCGACATGCTGATCAAGGGCCAGGTGGTGGACCGGATCAAGCTCGGCAATACACTCTCCGATGACCAGCTCCCCGCCGAGCACTTCGACTTCATGCTCTCCAATCCGCCCTTCGGCGTGGAATGGAAGAAGGTGCAGAAGGCGATCACTGACGAGCACAACCATAAAGGCTACGAGGGCCGATTCGGCCCCGGCCTGCCGCGGGTCTCCGATGGCTCGCTGCTGTTCCTGATGCACCTGGTAAGTAAGATGCGCCCCCGCCAGGAGGGCGGCTCGCGCATCGGCATCATCCTCAACGGCTCGCCACTGTTCACTGGCGGCGCCGGCAGCGGGGAATCGGAGATCCGCCGCTACCTGCTGCAGCACGACCTGGTGGAGGCCATCGTCGGCCTGCCTACCGACCTGTTCTACAACACCGGCATCGCCACCTATGTGTGGGTTCTCTCGAATAACAAGCCCGCAGAACGCCGTGGCCAGGTGCAACTGATCAACGCCACCGGCCGGGCCAGCAAGATGCGCAAGTCGCTGGGCAGCAAACGTCAGTTCGTCGCCGACCGCGACATCGAGGAGATCGTGCGACTCTACGGTGCCTGCCAGGAGAGCGAGGAGAGTAAGCTGTTCCCGGTGGAGGCTTTCGGCTACCGGCGCATCACCGTGGAGCGCCCGCTGCGCCTCAACTTCCAGGCCAGCCCCGAGCGCCTGGCAAGGCTCGATGACGAGAAGCCGATCCAGAAGCTCGCGGAGGGCGAGCGTGAAGCGATCAATAGCGCCTGCGCCACCCTGGACCCGGCGCAGCGCTTCACCAACCGCGAAGTCTTCACAAAGGTGCTGAAGGCCGCCCTGAAGGAGGCGGGCCTAAAGATTGGCGCCCCGGTGCAGAAGGCCATTCTCAACGCCCTCTCCGAGCGCGACCCCGAGGCGGATGTCTGCCTGGACAAGAACGGCGACCCCGAGCCCGACAGCAGCCTGCGCGACAACGAGAACGTGCCGCTGGGTGAATCGGTATTTGACTACTTCGAGCGCGAGGTGAAGCCCCACGTCCCCGACGCCTGGATCGACGAGGAGAAGCGCGACCCGCTGGACGGCCGCATCGGCATCGTCGGCTTCGAGATCCCCTTCAACCGGCACTTCCACCAGTTCACCCCGCCGCGCCCGCTGGAGGAGATCGACGCCGACCTCAAGGCCTGCACCGACCGGATCAAGCAGATGATCGAGGAGCTGTCGGCATGACGTTTCCGAATTACCCCGAGTACAAAGATTCCGGCGTCGAGTGGCTGGGGGAGGTGCCAGCGCACTGGCCTATCCATAAATTTCGCTACTTATTTCAGGAGAGCGGGGAAAAAATCGATAGCAATGTCGTGGGTGAGATGCTTTCAGTTTCCGGGTATAGGGGAGTTGAGCCCAAGGTATATGAAGACGAGAACAAAAGAAGAAGTGATAATGAGCTACTTGGCTATCGCATAGTTCGCCCAGGTCAGCTTGTAGTGAACACTATGTGGCTTAATTATTCAGGCCTAGGGGTATCAGACCACGAGGGTCATGTGAGTCCAGCTTATCGCAGCTACTGGATAGATGGATCAATAAACAAAAGATTTATTCATCATTTGATGAGGAGTGAGAGCTACGTCAAAGGTTACACGAAATATTTGACAGGGATTCGTCCAAATTCGCTACAAATGAGCAGGGACGACCTGATGTCATTTCCTGTGCTTATTCCTTGCTTTGATGAACAGGAAGCTATTGCCACCTTCCTCGACCGCGAAACCGCCCGCATCGACGCTTTGGTGGCGGAGCAGCAGCGCCTGATTGAGCTGCTCAAGGAGAAGCGCCAGGCGGTGATCTCCCATGCCGTTACCAAGGGGCTGGACCCCGGTGTGCCAATGAAAGACTCCGGGGTGGAGTGGCTGGGCGAAGTGCCGGCGCATTGGGAGGTGACTAGCCTTAAGCGTTTTTGGTCGGTGACAGACTGTAAGCATATTACAGCTGATTTTGTTGATGATGGGATTCCGCTTGCTAGTATTCGTGAAGTTCAAGATCGCTACGTTGATCTAAGTAGGGCGAAGCAAACCACAGGTTTATTTTATAAGCTGTTAATTGAGGCCGGAAGAAAGCCTGAGGAAGGAGACCTTGTTTTTAGTAGGAATGCTACTGTAGGTGCGGTCGCTCAAGTTGCTGGGTGGCACCCGCCTTTTGCTATGGGGCAGGATGTCTGCCTGATGAAAAAGCTGTCTAGCGAATATTCGAGTGATTACTTTCAGGCTGTTCTGCTGTCTCCGTTGACTATGGCTCAGCTCGAAAATTTAATGATTGGATCTACTTTTAAGCGTGTGAATGTGGATGACATAAGGGGGTTGTTAGTTCCAGTTCCTCCACCGCATGAGCAAAAATTGATAGCTGATTTTATCAACTACTCTTTTGTCAAGATTGATAGGCTTGAGCAGGAAGCAATTGTTGCAGTTAAATTGATGAAAGAACGTCGCTCCGCCCTGATCTCCGCCGCCGTCACCGGCAAGATCGATGTGCGCGGCTGGAAGCCTCCGGCAGGGTCATCTACTCATTCTGAGGCTACACAGGCGGAGGCGGTATGACGCAAGGACGCAGTATCCGGCTCTTTCTGGTGGACGGCACGCCCAACGGCCTGCTCACCGCCGAGATCATGAACTGGACCGGTCATGTGCTCACCGGGCCGCGCAGCAAGCTCAGCGAGCTGGTCCAGCGCCCGGAGTGCGGTCGCACCGGTATCTACTTCCTCGTTGGCCCCGACCCCGACAATAGCTTGCGCCCGCTGGTCTACATCGGCGAGAGCGACGACGTCGGTAACCGTCTCAAGCAGCACAACCGCCCCGAAGTTGTTGCAGGCTCTGGAGGGGGTAAGGACTTCTGGGAGAAGGTCTGCCTGGTCACCAGTAAGGACCAGAACCTGACCAAGGCTCATGTGAAGTATCTGGAGAGTCTGTTGATCCAAAGCGCCGGTCAGGTGGGGCGCTGCAAGCTGATCAACGGGACCGCACACGATTACATTAATCTCCCTGAGTCAGATCGCGCCGATATGGCGTTCTTTCTGGAGCAGATTCGCACCGTACTACCGGTGCTGGGCTTCGACTTCCTGCGTGAGACCTCACGCCCATCGCGGATCCCGGAAGCGGCCCTGGTTGCCGAGTCTGAGGCCTCGCCGCGCTTCACCCTGGAGGTGCCACGGCACGGTATCCGAGCCACCGGTCAGGAAATCGACGGCGAGTTCTATGTTTTCAAGGACTCCCTCGCCCGAGGAAGCTGGATCGGCACCGAACGCGGCTATCAGAGTCTTTATAATCAGCTATGTGAGGATGGCGTGCTGGTGGAAGGCAGTGGCGGCACCCGTATCTTCAGCGAGGACCAAAGCTTCAGCAGCCCCAGCGCTGCCGCCGCAGTGGTTTCCGGTCGTAGCGCCAACGGCCGAACCTCTTGGAAGGCAGAAGACAGTGGCCTGACTTACGGCGAGTGGCAGGATCGGCAGGTGAGTGCTGCTGCTGCTCAGGTTGAGTTAATCTGATCGGTGTGACTCGACATCAGGTCGCGTCTTACTGCGTTGGTAACAACACCCCCACGCCACTCATGGAAGCGCACCTTGGGGGTACTTTTTTCTGAATCTTGTCCGCGCTTTCCAACAAGCTCCCGCTGAGCATGAATGCCCAGCTTGGACGGCTAATCGATCGACATGCAATCAATGTTGCCGAAATAGGCTTTCCTGACGACTGGCGGCAACGCCCCCTGTGGGGAATGTCTCAGCCTTAGTAGGCTTCTCCTCCTAACCCTAAAGCGCTAGGCTGTTACGAATAATTACGCCAAGCGCAGGGGATCATATGGCGGACAGCAGGGAAGCCCGGTTCCAGCAGGACATCATTGATGCCATGACGACCGAGGGCTGGATGGCCGGCACGGCCAACGGCTACGACCGCGCCTCGGCGCTCTACACCGAGGATCTGCTCGGCTACGTGCGCGAGGCCTGGCCGGAGCGCTGGGAGAAGTTCTGCAAGGCCAACCCCCAGGCCCCCGAGCAGGTATTCGTGCAGAAGGTGGTCCGCGAGCTGGAGCGTGCCGGTACCCTGGAGGTGCTGCGCCACGGCTTCAAGGTGCCGGGGGTGAAGTTCGACCTCTGCGGCTTCCAGCCCGACCACGGCATGAATCCCGACTCCTTGGCCCGCTACCGCGCCAACCGCCTGCGGGTAGTACCGGAGATCTCCTACTCGCCTCACGCCCGGGAGAAGGACAAGGGCGCCGAGAGCTACAACCCACGCCTGGATCTGGTGCTGTTCGTCAATGGCATCCCCACCGCCACCCTTGAGCTGAAGAGCCAGTTCAAGCAGACGGTGGAGAATGCCAAGCGGCAGTACCGCCAGGACCGTCCGGTCAAGGATCCCGTCACCCGCAAGCCGGAACCGCTGCTTACCTTCAAGCGCGGTGCCCTGGTTCACTTCGCGGTGAGCCAGGCCGAAGTGGCGATGACCACCAAGCTGGCCGGCAAGGACACCTACTTCCTGCCCTTCAACCGCGGAACGGAGGAGGGCGGTGCCGGTAACTCGCCCGCGCCGGACGAGCAGAGCTATGCCACTGCCTATCTGTGGGAGCAGGTATTCGCGCAGGACGCTTGGCTGAAGGTGCTTGGCCGCTTCCTGCACCTGGAGCAGAAGACCGTCGAGGACTTCCACGGCCACCGCAGCACCAAAGAGACGCTGATTTTCCCTCGTTATCACCAGTGGGAAGTGGTCAACCGCCTGGTGCAGACCACCCTGGTAGAGGGGCCGGGGCGCCGCTACTTGGTTCAACACAGCGCCGGCTCGGGTAAATCCAACTCCATAGCCTGGTGTGCTCACCAGCTGGCCAACCTCTACGCCGAGGACGGCACCAAGCTGTTCAACTCGGTGATCGTGGTGACCGACCGTACGGTCCTCGACAGCCAGCTCCAGGACACCATCTACCAGTTCGAGCACGCCCATGGGGTGGTCTCTCCGATCACCCGCGACATTGGCAACAAGAGCAAGTCGGAGCAGCTCGCCGAGGCGTTGGCCAGCAACACTCGCATCATCATCGTCACCATTCAGACCTTCCCTGCGCTGTTCGACGCTTTGGACAAGCGACCCCAACTGGCCGAAGGCAACTATGCGGTGATTGCCGACGAAGCTCACTCCTCCCAGACCGGGAGCTCGGCCAGCAAGCTCAAGGCGCTGCTGGCGGCTGCTGGTGAGGCCGCAGACGACAATGAAGGCGAGATCAGTGCGGAGATGATGTTGGGTGCCGCAGTGGCCTCGCGTCGTCCCAGCGAGCGCATCAGCTACTACGCCTTCACCGCCACGCCCAAGGCCAAGACTCTGGAGCTGTTCGGCCGGCCGCCGGATCCCGATCTGCCAGCCAGCGCTGACAACAAGCCCGAGCCGTTCCACCTCTACTCTATGCGTCAGGCCATCGAGGAGGGCTTCATCCTTGATGTGCTGCAGAACTACGTCACCTACAGCACCGCCTGGAAGCTCGCCCATCCCGAGGGTGAGGAGCAGGAAGTCGACTCCAAGAAGGCGTCAAAGACCCTGGCCAGGTGGGTGCGCCTGCACCCCTACAACATCGCCCAGCGGGTTGAGGTGATCGTCGAGCACTATCGCGAGAACGTGCGTCACCTGCTCGATGGCCAGGCCAAGGCCATGGTGGTCACCGCCAGCCGCCAGGAGGCGGTGCGCTACCAGCTCGCCATGCAGGCCTACATCAAGGACAAGGGCTACGGCGACGTTCACCCCATGGTGGCTTTTTCCGGCAGTGTGCCGGCCGACGAGGTGATTCCCGAAGAAGTTACCGAGACCAGCCGGCTGCTCAACCCCGGCCTGAAGGGGCGTGATCTGGCCGAGGCGTTCGACACCGACGACTTCAATGTGATGATCGCCGCCAACAAGTTCCAGACCGGCTTCGACCAGCCCAAGTTGTGCGCCATGTACGTGGACAAGAAGCTCCAGGGTGTGGACTGCGTGCAGACGCTCTCGCGCCTCAACCGGCTGTTCCCCGGCAAGCGGACCTTTATCCTCGACTTCTACAACGAGGAGCAGGAGATCCTCGACGCCTTCGCGCCCTACTACCGCAAGGCAGAGCTGGCCGACGTCTCCGACCCCAACGTGGTTTATGACCTGCAGCGCAGCCTGGACGCCAGCGGCATCTACCACTGGCCCGAGGTGGAAGCCTTCGCCCGCGCCTTCTTCGACCCCAAGGCCCCGGCCTCGAGTCTGAGTTACTACTGCCGACCTGCCCAGGATCGCTTCAAGCAGCGCTACCGGCTGACCCTCGAACAGCTGCAGACCTGGAAGGAAGCCCGCCACATTGCCGAGCAGAACGGCGACGACAAGGGCCTGAAGCGAGCCGAGCAGGAGCTCAAGGACGCTGGCACCACCCGCGACGAGCTCGATCTGTTCCGCAAGAACCTGCAGAGCTTCGTGCGCACTTACGAATTCCTCAGCCAGATCGTCACCTTCGACGACCCCGAGCTGGAGCAGCTCTGCGTCTACGCCCGCCACCTCTACCCGCTGCTGCGCACCGACCGGCTGCTGGAGGAGGAGGCCATCGACGTCAGCGAGCTGGAGTTGACCCACTACCGGCTTACCAAGCGCGAGGAGAAACGCCTACGCCTTGAGGTTGCCGAGAGTAGCCCCCTCAAGCCAGTCAGCGATGTCGGCTCCGGTAAGCCCCACGACCCCGAGAAGCTGCGCCTGGCCGAGATCATCGATCGGCTTAACGACCTCTACGGCGCCGAGGTTAGCGACGACGACAAACTGTACTTCGCGAACGGCATCGCCGACCGCATCGAACGCGACGAAGTGGTGATGGCCCAAGTGCGCAACCACAGCGAAGATCAGGTGATGCACGGCCTGTTCCCGAAGAAGGTTACCGATGCCGTGCTAGACGCCCTAAGCGACCATGAAAAACTCAGTATGCCGTTGCTGGAGAACGAGGAGACGGGTAGGCAGTTCGCGCTGTTGATTCTGAAGCTTTTAGCGGGGCGTGAGCGAACACCAAGCCCGATAAGAAAACCATCGACGGGAGAGTTGGGTACGGGATGATCTCATACAAGTTTCAAGGCCAAGGGGCAATGCCCCCCAGCCTCTTCTCGATTTAATTGAATGATACGTTCTAGTTGCCGAAGTAGCTTTCAAAAATTTGATCGAAAGTACCGTCCGCTTTCAATTCGGCCATGGCTTCATTGAATGCCCCTGCCAACGCCTCGTCCCGTTGCCGGAATGCAGCGCCGATGCCGGGTCCGTAGATGGAGTCAGGACCGGTTACCAGGTCGCCTTGCCGCGCAAAGCGATCATCATTGAACATCGTCCTCTGGGCCAGGGGGAATGCGGTGAACACAAGGTCGAGGCGGCCGGCATGCATGTCGGCAACCACTGAGCCAGAGTCAGCGTAGCGCCGGATTTCTGCATCAGGGTAGAACTGAGTAACGTACTCATCCTGGATGGTCCCTTGCTGAACGCCTATCACCATGTCCTTGAGCGGGCCCTCCATCTCGTGGTTGGCATTCGCCTTGCCGACCCAGACAGAAGGCACCTGATAATACGGATCCGAGAACAGGACTTGGCGTGAGCGCTCTTCAGTTATGTTCATCGCCGATGCAATGAGATCGAAATTCCGCACCTGTAGTGCCGGAATGATCCCATCCCAAGCCTGTTCGACCCACACGCATTCTCGTTGCATTCGCTCGCAGGCAGCATTGACGAGTTCTACCTCGAAACCGGTAATGGTGCCGTCCGGCAGTTTGTACTGATAGGGCTCGTAGGGTACATCGACGCCAATACGCAGCGGTTTATCTTCCGCATTCGCTGCTCCTCCGAGCAGGGCAGCCGATAACAGCAGAGTGGAGAAGGTATGAATTCGCATATCGGTTTCCTCGCAGTTTGTTTTGTCGTGTGAGCGTGGGTGATACCGGGCTGATTTTGTTATGCCGCTATGGGTTGAGGATGGAGTGAGAGAGCCTCGCGCTTGAGAACTCGGCGTATTTTTGACTCAGGCTGTCTTGTAGGATGGATTCGGCCAAGCGTCCGGCATGAAAGGCTGCCAGGCTGATACCACTGTGACTGCTTAGGCCATAAGCCCCGGGATATTGCTGAGAAGCTTCATAGAGAGGGTGCCCATCTGGCGTCATCACGCGCAGCGCTCCCCAGGAGCGCACCAGTCGCACACGGTCTAGAAAGGGAAAGATGCATACGGCGCGGTTGGCCAACTGCTGCATTATGGGCAGGGTTACACCTCTGTCGAAACCGACCTCTTCCTGGGTGTCCCCGATCAAGTAGGCACCACTCGCCGTCTGTCGGATCTGTGGGGTGGGCAATTGGGCAACCTTTGGTAGGCGCTCAGTCACCAAGACCTGGCCGCGCACCGGCCGTACCTCCCCACTGAGTCCCAGCATCGGTGCTAATGCCGCGTTGCCGAGGCCAGCAGCAAGAATAAGTCGCTCGGCCTCGTAGGCGCCGTGCGAGGTCATCGCTCGAAAGCCGTTAAGGAGGGGGGTGAGCAAATGCACCTCGCTGGCAGGACGATAATCGAGCCCGAGCCCAAGATTCGCTGTGAACAGGGCGCGCAATAGGTGCAAGGGATTGCAATGACCATCATGGGGCGACCAAGTACCTCCGTGCACGCTCTCACCGAGCCCCGGGAGATACGAGGCAAGCGCCTTGCGGTCGAGATATTGCCAGCGGAAGTGTCGTGCCAGGCTGGGTGATGCCGCTTGGATCTCCGCATATTCGAGCTGTCGTGCCGCTGCCTCATGCTGATTGAAGCAGAGATCGACTCCGCCCCGGTGTTCATATTCGAGGTCTAGCCCGGTGCGTCCCTCGAGTTCAGCGGCAAATTCAGGCCAGGCCAGGCTCGCTTCGAAACTGAGTTCGGCATAGGCAGGCATGCCCGCCCCCTTGCCCTGCACCCAGGTGAGACCTGCGTTACCCCGCGAAGCGCGCAGTGTATCGTCGCTGCCATCGAGTACCGTGACGCGGCAACCTGCACGCAGCAGACCATAGGCCACTGCCATACCGACCACGCCACCGCCGATGATTAAGAAATCCTGCTGCATGCCGTCCGATTCTTGTGTGGTATGCCATCGACGATAGCGAGGCGAACGGTATACGATCCAATACCAATAATTGCCATGACGATACGCAAATAATATGAAGTCACCCCATCTTCGCGATAAGCAGGTACTTGCTTTCAAGCTGGTCATGGAATGCGGCACGGTTTCCGGTGCGGCCAGGCGCATGCTGATAGCTCAGCCCGGGGTAACCCGCTTGCTCAAGCAGCTTGAGCATGATCTAGGCTTTCTGCTGTTCGAGCGGGTGCGAGGTCGCTTGATGCCGACTCCTGAAGCGCGCCTCTTCCATCGCGAAGTGCAGCGCGTATGGAGCGGCATCGATCATCTGCGCGATACCGCACGACGGATACGGGAACGAGAAGTAGGGGGGCTGAGAATCAGCACCATGCCGCTCCTCGGCATGACCTTTTTGCCCGATGTTCTGGCCAAGTTTGCGCCCGCTCATCCCGATACTCGGATCGAACTCGCCACCTTTCGTTCTGAACAGGTAATTGAGGATGTCATCACCCAGCGCAGCGACCTTGGCTTCGCCATCGTGGCTGACAACGACGACCGCGTGAATAGTGAATGCTTTCGTCTCGATAGCTTGTGCATACTGCCAAACAGGCACCCGCTCACCGCACGCGAGCGCGTTTGTGCAGAGGACCTGCAAGACCAGGAGTTAATTTATTTCGAGCCCCAGGATCCGCTGCGTCAAGCGCTCGATCGGTTACTGGAAGAAAAAGGCATACAGCCGCGCCGATGCCTAGAAGTCTCCCTGGCCCTTCAGGCCGCGCGTCTTGTTGCCAGCGGAGTCGGTATTGCCATTCTTGATCCCATCAGCGCCAGAGCATTTGGTGAGGGCTCGCTGACACTGCGGCCCTTTGAGCCTAATTTGGGTGAAGATTTTGCCCTACTGACGCCACGTGATCAGCCGCTCTCGCGGCTTGCTCGAGATTTCGTCGCCGCCTTCCGCCAAAGTCTCGGCCAGGCCACATAGGTTCACTTGGAAGAGATTGAATGGCTTGCGCAAGCATATTGCCCCTCACCCTGTGAGCCTTAATGCCCATAACAATTTTGAATAAGGTGGCCAATTCTCTGTATTGGTTCTTATGCTTGCTGGAATGCTAGCTTTCTTTCTGACCTGACCTGACCAGAATCCGGTGTGCTTTACCGCTGCTCGTTCGGGTATCCAAGGGCGCCCACTAATTTGTGGTGAGATGGAATGGTAAACCTCCGTCAGATTGAAGCTTTCCGGGCAGTCATGGTGCACAAGACCGTGACCCGTGCTGCTCAGACGCTACATGTTTCACAGCCTGCCGTGAGCCGGCTCATCGCCGACCTTGAGTACCACGTGGGTTTTTCCTTGTTCAAGCGAGACAAGGGGCGACTGGTACCGACTCCAGAAGCGCAAGCGCTTTATGAAGATGTCGAGCGAGCGTTCGTGGGGCTTGAAAAAATCACTGAAACCGCAAAAGAAATCCGCGAGTTCCGTACCGGCCGCCTGTTTGTCAGCTGCATGCCAGCATTAGCATTAAGCGTACTTCCAGGCATGGTACATGAGTTTTCTGTACGGCATCCGGGCATAACCATCTCGCTCCAATCACATAGTTCTCAGCGAGTCCTGGAGTGGGTCGGGACTCAGCAGTGCGATCTGGGGTTCATCGGTATGCACATCGAGGATCCGGCAGTGACCGTCTTACCCCTGGCAACGGGCTACCTTCGATTGATGATGCAGCCATCTCATCCCTTGGCTATGAAGCAGGTGATAGAAATCCAGGATTTGGAGGATCAGCCATTCGTTTCCTTGGGCCAGCTACAGGACGTTAGGCCCATCATTGATCAAGCATTTCATGCGGCGGGTATCAGGCGTCGGAAGCGCATAGAGACACAGCTGTCCAGCGTAGCCTGCGAGCTGGTGAAAGCGGGGGCAGGTGTATCATTGATTGATCCTGTGACAGCCAATTTTTACTCCAAGCAAGGATTGGTATCAAAACCCTTTCTGCCCGCGATCGATTTTCATTACAGCGCAGTCCTTCCCGCCTATCGCCCGCCGGCACGCCTGGCAATGGAATTTCTGGAGGATGCGCAGAGCCAGCTCCAGCAGCTGATAGATGCTGAAGGCGGGACACCCCATAACATTGATGAATAGGGTGGGCATAAAAAGGCATTAGTTTGCATGGGTTGCCAATGCTAGCTTCTAAGTTGTGAGTCGATATGGCAGTGCAGCAATTATGAAATGATTCTGACTCTGTCGATATTGGCCGGCCTCTACAACAACAAACTTAAGGATCCCAAGCATGAATAGACGGGTACTACTCACTGCATCCATGACTGGCGTGATGGGACTTGCAGCAGCATCAGTACAGGCAGACACCCTGTATATTGGCGCTTATGGTGGTTCATCGGAATATGCGATGAAAGAATCCATCATTCCTGCCTTTCAAGAAAAGCATGATGTCGATATCGTATATGTTGCCGGTAATTCCACTGACACCTTGGCGCGGCTCCAAGCCCAGGCGGGGCAGCAGGAGCTGAACGTTGTACTGCTCGATGATGGTCCAATGTATCAGGCGGTGAATCTCGGGTTTTGCGCACCCATGAACGGCTTGGAGGCTCTGGACGACGTTTACGATATTGCCCGCTTTCCGCAAGATAATGCCGTAGGTGTAGGCGTGGTGGCATCTGGTTTTGCCTACAATGCTGAAATGTTTGAGCGAAACGGATGGGAAGCACCATCTTCGTGGCGTGATTTGGCCGACGAAAAGTTCCAGGGGAAAATTGTTGTTCCTTCGGTTAGCAATACCTATGGGCTGCATACCTTGGTTATGGCTGCCAGGCTCAATGGTGGAGGAGAGGACGATATCGACCCTGGATTCGAATACATTCAGGATTCTGTCGTTCCGAACATCCTCAGCTTCGAAACATCGGCAGGTGGTATGTCGCAGCTTTTCCAGAATGAGGAAATTGCTCTTTCGGTTTGGGGGAGCGGGCGTGTTCAGGCGCTGGCAGATACCGGATTTCCAGCAAAATTTGCCTATCCCGAAGAGGGTGCTATTGCCTTGATGGTTGCAGGGTGCATCGTCGATGGTAGCGGTGAAGATGAACTCTCCCGGGCTTTCATGGCGCACCTTCTCTCTCCTGAGATCCAGACTATCCTCGCCGAAACTCAGGGCTGGGGACCATCAAATCGATACACTGAGCTCGATGATGAGCTGGCGGCACGACTGCCCTATGGTGACCGTGTCGATCAGTTGATCTCAGTGGACTGGGATGTCATTAACCCACAGCGCATGGAATGGACAAACCGCTGGAATCGTCGCGTCGAGCGTTGATTGAAGCTAATCCATTAATTCCATGACTGGTGACCCTGCCTGGCAATAGCTGTCAGGCAGGGGCTTGGGAGAGTCCTACCACATGAGCTATCTAAGTCTGACGTCATTAACCAAGTGTTATGGGCCCACCACTGCCGCTGAAGATATTACCCTGGAGATTGAAAAAGGAGAGTTCGTTTCTCTTCTGGGACCCTCCGGCTGCGGCAAGACTACCACCCTCCAGATGATCGCCGGGTTCGTAGAGCCAACCCGGGGGCGCATTCTCATGGATGGTGAAGACATCACTCACCGTAAGCCGAATGAGAGAGGCATTGGGATCGTATTCCAGTCCTATGCTCTTTTTCCGCATATGACGGTGGTTGAGAACGTGCGTTTCGGATTGGAAATGCGGAGTGTTCCTGCAGCCGAAAGCCGACAGCGGGTGGGGGAGGTGCTGGAGCTAGTCCATCTTGATCAGTTCAAGGATCGTTATCCTAGAGAACTCTCCGGTGGTCAGCGTCAACGCGTGGCACTTGCGCGTGCCCTGGTGATTCGACCACCGCTTTTGCTGCTCGATGAGCCTCTATCCAACCTCGATGCCAAGCTTCGCGAGGACATGCAGATAGAGCTGCGCAATATTCAACAGCAAGTCGGGACAACCACACTCATGGTCACCCATGACCAGTCCGAAGCTCTTTCCCTGAGTGACCGCGTCGTTGTCATGAACCAAGGGCGCGTCGTGCAAGTCGATGAGCCTTTTAATGCCTATGAACGGCCTAGTGATGCCTTTGTCAGCTCATTTGTCGGCAAGACCAACCTGCTTACCGGTCTGATCGAGAAGAGGCAAGGCGACCAGACAGCCATACGCTTAGGTGATGCGACGCTTGAGCTCACACTGGACGGCCCACGTGCCAGCAACCAGGTACAGATCTCGATTCGTCCTGAGAAGCTCGAACTGACGGATTGTGCAAGTGGCAAGCTCAAGGGCAGGGTGAAGACCCGGTTGTTCCTTGGTAACCACTGGCTCTATCAGATCGACAGTAGTGCCGGGGAGTTGTTCATCACCCAGCCCAACCTGGGGAAACGAGGTGTTGCGGTAGGTGATGACGTAGGTGTCAGTTGGTCTCCCGGTGCCATTCGGCTACTCAAGGAGAAGGTCTATGGCTGAACTTGCATCAACGCTGCCGACGACACCGTCACGGTTCCTGCCAAAGTCGCTGATTCCATGGCTACTGAGTGCTCCTGGGGCGATTTTTTTCCTGATGCTGCTGGGCATGCCGCTGTTGATGACCCTGGTGCTCAGTTTCAATAGCTTTGATTATGCTGAAGGAATCATTGCTACCTTAAGCTTTGCGAATTACATGGAGGTCATTCAGGACGACTATTTTCATGAGATATTTTTTCGAACCTATGCCATTAGCATAGCTGTCGTTGTGCTGTGCATAGCCATCGGTGGTCCAGAAGCTTAAATCCTATCAAGAATGAGCAGCCCGTGGCGTTCACTGTTCCTTGACGTCACCTTGACGCCACGGCTTATCTCCGGGGTCGTCCGTACCTAGGGCTGGGTCCTGCT
>NZ_JBYCKL010000011.1:0-16047 GCF_057473365.1 Halomonas sp. TH-94 | reverse complement strand
GGGGCGCCACCCTCGAAATATCGAGAGCGGCTTACCGCTCCTTTCCCTGGCGATGCCCAAACCTTGGGCGGCGTTATGCCGCCTGTCTACCCAGGAGATAATGACAATGGACAAGACGATGAAGGCCGCCGTGGTGCGTAAGTTCGGCGAACCGCTGGCCATCGAAGAGGTCGAGGTGCCACGCCCCGGGCCCGGAAAGGTGTTGGTCAAGGTGGCAGCTTCGGGCGTTTGCCATACCGACCTGCACGCCGCTCATGGCGACTGGCCGGTCAAGCCCAGCCCGCCCTTCATTCCCGGCCATGAAGGCGTTGGTCACGTGGCGGCCGTCGGCATCGGCGTCAAGCATTTGAAGGAGGGCGACCGCATCGGCGTACCCTGGTTGCACTCTGCCTGCGGCCACTGTGAACACTGCCTGGGTGGCTGGGAGACACTCTGCGAGTCGCAGCAGAATACGGGCTACTCGGTCAACGGTGGTTTTGCCGACTACACCCTTGCGGTGGCCGATTATGCCGGTCACCTGCCCGACAATGTCGGTTTCGTCGAGATCGCTCCGGTCCTGTGCGCTGGCGTAACCGTCTACAAGGGGCTGAAGGTGACCGACACCCGCCCCGGGCAGTGGGTGGTGATCTCGGGTATCGGTGGCCTTGGACACATGGCGGTGCAGTACGCCAAGGCCATGGGGCTCAACGTGGCCGCGGTGGATATCGATGACGCCAAGCTGGCGTTGGCTGAGCGTCTCGGGGCCAGTGTCACCGTCAACGCTGGCAAGACCGATCCGGTGGCCTACCTAAAGAAGCAGATCGGCGGTGCTCATGGAGTACTGGTAACGGCCGTGTCGCCCAAGGCTTTCGAACAGGCCCAGGGCATGGTCCGCCGCGGCGGCACCATTTCGCTTAACGGCCTGCCGCCGGGTAATTTTCCGCTGCCGATCTTCGAGACCGTGCTCAACGGCATCACCGTGCGTGGCTCCATCGTCGGCACCCGTCAGGATCTGCAGGAGTCGCTCGACTTCGCCGGTGAGGGGAAGGTCAAGGCCACGGTAAGTACCGACAGACTCGAGAATATAAACGACGTATTCCAGCGCATGATAGATGGCCAGATCGAGGGGCGCGTGGTTCTGGACATGGCAAGCTGAGGGTTGCTCTCTCGTCGCCAGCAATGGCGGCTTCAGGCGCGACCTCGTCGCGCCTTTTTTTGTTGGAGGAGCTGTCGGAAGTTAGTCAATTCCACGAATAGATCCGATACTGATATCACGTGGCTGCTCTTAAATGGATTTGGCTTCGTCGCATTCATGGAGAGATAAAATGGAAGAGCTTGCTGCGATAGACTGCGTGATCATTGGCGCCGGCCCTGCCGGGCTGGCTGCCGGTATCAATCTGCGGCGTTTTCTGCGCGACATACGCATCGTCGATGCGGGGATCAGTCGCGCCGCGCTTATTCCGTGTACTTTCAACTATCCCGGCTTCGGGGAGGGTATCAGCGGCAAAGCTTTGCTGGAGCGGCTCCGGGCGCAGCTCGAGAAAAACGGTGGGGAGGTGATATCCGGGCGGGTCGTGCGTATAGAGCGCACGGTGGATGGCCAGTTCAACGTCGAGACCGAATCGGAAGTCTTCCTGACGCGGACGGTGCTGCTTGCCACGGGGGTCGTCGATGTCGACCCCGATTTGGAAGGCTTTGAAGCGGTAAAAAAAGAAGGCTTGATTCACTATTGTCCCATTTGCGATGGTTTCGAATTTACGAAAGAGCGCATCGGAATTATTGCCCGGGACGAACATGGCGTAGATGAGGCTGTGTTCATCAAGCGATTCAGTGCCGAGTTGACGCTGATCGATATCGAAGATGGTGCTTATCTGGACGCTGCATCTCAGGAGCGCCTGGCTCACGAGAAGATTGAGCTGGTGAAGGGAAAAGTGAGCGAAATGTACAGTGATGCAAGCAAACGCATCCACTTGTTAATGAAAAACGGTACCGAGCATTCTTTCGATGCGCTCTACTGTTCTTTGGGTACCCGGGTACGCAGTGAGCTAGGTACCAATCTAGGGGCGTTGAGAGATCCAGGGGGTTATCTGGTAGTCAATCCTCATATGCAGACGGGGATCGAAGGGCTTTATGCAGCCGGCGACATGACCAATCAATTGAGTCAAATTACCGTAGCCACCGGGCAGGCATCGATTGCCGCCACGGCCATTCATAACCGGCTGCAGAATCGCTGATACGGACCCGCTGGTCGTCGGGCCTTCCTCACCCTACACGCGCCGGTTGTTTTGCCCCATTATTCCCCTCGTACAAAGGGGGATCGTTCTATGGACCTGGAAGACTTGGACCTGCATCAGCAACGCTTGCAGCAGGTGGCCGATCAACTGCGCGCCAGCGGTGCGTGCCGGGTGCTCGATCTGGGCTGCGGCACCGGCACTCTGTTGCAGTACCTGCTTCACGATCCGCAATTCGAGGAGGTGGTGGGACTGGAGCAGTCGGGCGAGCTGCTTGCTCAGGCACAGCTCCGACTGAGTGATCGACCCCCAGCGGAGCAGGCCAGGCTGAGACTGGTTTGCGGCTCCTACGCCGAACCTCATGCGTCGCTGGCCGGCTTCGATGCCGCGGCGATGGTGGAAACCATCGAGCACATACCGCCGGAAACCCTGTCCCAGGTGGAGCGGCGCGTATTCGGCCAGCTGCGGCCACGGCTGCTGGTGTTGACCACGCCCAACCACGACTACAATCCTCTGTTCGGGCTGGCTCACGGCGAGTTTCGCGATCCCGACCACCGCTTCGAATGGACGCGAGACCGCTTTGGAGATTGGGCGCGCGGCGTCGCACGACGCAACGGCTATCGAGTCACCCTGTCAGGTATCGGCGAGTGGCACCCCGAGCTTGGCCAGCCGACTCAGATGGCACGCTTCGAACGACGGGATACCGATGCAGGATGAACCGAAAGGAGGGGCCATGTGGCACCAGCAGGAGCTTCGCCTGACGCCGCGTTCACGCGGCTTTCACCTGATTACCGACGAGGTGGTTTCGGCGCTGACCGTATTGAGAGAGGTGAAGGTTGGCTTGCTGCACTTGCAGCTGATGCATACCTCGGCTTCGCTCACGCTCAATGAAAATGCCGACCCCGACGTACGCCACGATCTCGATGCCTTCCTGCGCGAGCGCATTCCGGGCGATCTGCCTTATTTCCGCCATACTCTCGAGGGGCCTGACGACATGCCGGCGCATGTCTGTGCCAGCCTGCTCGGCACCCAGCTTACCCTGGCAGTGCGCGGCGGCCGTCTCGCATTGGGAACCTGGCAGGGGGTCTGGCTCGGCGAGCACCGCGACCGCGGTGGGGCGCGACGCCTGATAGCCACGCTGCAGGGCGAGTAGGCATAAAGGAAAACGGCGGCACCCAAGGGTGCCGCCGTTGCAGGGTGGGGGCTTCGATCAGGCGGGGTTGGCGTCCGCCGGTGGTTCGCCCACCGCACCCGGCATGGCCTGCACGTTGCCGCCCTGGCCGGCCAGGGTCAGGAAGTGCAGATGGCGCTCGTATTCAGAAAGCACGTCGGCGATCACCTGGCCGCGGGTGAAGCCGTTGAGATCCTTTTCCTGGCCGCCTTCGGCCAGATAGACGTCGAGCCGCACGTAGAAGTCGTCGTCCGCCGGCAGGAAGCTTGGCGTGCGCATACGGTGCGGGTAGACCTGGTAAACGAAGCTCGCCGCATTCTCCAGATCGACCTGCAGCGTCAGGCAGGGTAACGACTCACCCTCGAGCTGCTCCTCGCTCACGTTGGCCTCCTGGCCGCGGCTCTCAAGCTCCTGAGCGAACTGCGTCAACGCCGGACGAATGGCATGCTCGATGGTGGCGGCAGCGCCCGCACGGTTGGAGATGTCCAGGGCGCGGTCGAGCCGCTCGCGCCAGTCGCCACCCGGCGCGGTACCGGCGATACGCCTGCGTGCCTCGGCCTTGCTGCCTTCCAGCTTGAGCGCCTTGTACATGCCCAGCATGATGGCAAAGATCACCAGCGAGAAGGGCAGGGCGGTGATCACCACTGCGCTCTGCAGCGCCGCCAGGCCGCCCGCCATCAGCAGGGCCACGGTAATCAGGCCGATCACTGCCGACCAGAAGATACGCAGCTTGATCGGGGCGTCATGGTTCACGTCGGAGAGGATTGAGGTGAAGTTAGCCAGTACCAGCGCGCCGGAGTCCGCCGAGGTGATGAAGAACACGATGCCCAGCACGGTGACCACGGCAGCAGTGATACTCACCCAGGGATAGTGCTCGAGCAGCGTGTACATGGTGGTCTGAGGCGTGTTCAGCGCCTGCTCGCCCAGCTCGGCGATACCCTGGTTGGCCACCAGCTCGATACCGCTGTTACCGAACACCGACATCCACACCATCATGAAGGCCAGCGGGATGAACAGGGCGCCAGCGACGAATTGGCGAATGGTGCGACCGCGGGAGATGCGCGCCAGAAACAGGCCGACGAACGGGGTCCAGGCGATCCACCAGCCCCAGAAGAAGATGGTCCACCACATCTTCCACTCATTGGCTTCGTCACCGGCGAAGGCGTAGGTATTGAAGCTCATGGCAATGAAACCGGAGAGATAGTCGCCGGCGTTGTTCACCGCCATGTCGAGCAACTGCAGGGTTTGTCCCTGAAACAGGACGAACAGCAATAGCGCCAGCGCCAGCAGCATGTTGAATTCCGACAGGCGTCGAATGCCTTTCTCGACCCCGCTGACCACGGAAATGGTGGCAAGCACTACCACCAGCGCAATCAGGATTACCTGTACCGTGAGGTTCTCCGGCACGTCGAACATGTAGGCCAGGCCGTAGTTGAGCTGCATCACCCCGATGCCGAGACTGGTGGCGATCCCGAACACGGTGGAGATCACCGCGGTGATGTCCACCGCATTGCCGATGGGGCCGTGGATACGCTTGCCCAGCAGAGGATAGAGCGCGCTGCGAATGGCCAGCGGCAGGCGGTGTCGGTAGCTGAAGTAGGCCAGGGCCATGCCCATCAGCACGTAGAGCCCCCAGCCGGAAACCCCCCAGTGCAGATAGGTTTGTACCACGGCGGCGCGCATCGCCTCCTGGCTTTCGGGCGTCATTTCCGGCGGCGCCAAGTAGTGAGCCACCGGCTCGGCGACGCTGAAGAACAGCAGGTCGATACCGATTCCCGCGGCGAACAGCATCGCCGACCACGAGAGGGTCGAAAATTCCGGCCGCGAGTGATCCGGACCGAGGCGAATGCTGCCGAACCGCGACATGCCGATGGCAATCACGAAGACGAGATAGGCCACCACCGCCAGCATGTAATACCAGCCGAAGGTTTCACTGACCCAGGCCAGGCCGGCATCGAAGAAAGCCCCGGCCTGCTCGGTGAAAGTCATGGTGAGGACGAGAAAGACCAGGATACCGGCCACCGAGCCGTGGAACACCACACCGTTTAGCCGGTCGCGCCGTTCGTTCGAGGGTAGGTTCTGCGCCATGCAGGCGAACTCCTGTGCGAGTGAATGAACCTTCCCGCCATTCCCTGCCGAGACGCGCTCTGGATTGTTCCTCACAATCGAAAGCACACCTGAATACTGCCCGATGGTTTCAGGCCTGACGACGCCGAGAACGGCATGAGGTGCTCCGAGGCCGGAGTGTCTTGGGCGTCAGGACTGACGACGACATGGCGGAAAGCCGCTCTTATTTTGAATGAACGTTCAAATAAAATACGCGGTTTCCAAGGTCCCTTCAACCCTCCGTTTACAGCAAACGAGAAAACGTTAACTGAGCCGTGCAATCAACGTTGCGAGTTTCCTTGCTCGCGCTATACCTGATGTAACCGACTGCAAGCCAGGGAACGAAGCGTCAATGCCATTGCAAGGATGCTTTCGGGATGACTGCCTGTTCGGCCATGCCGACTGAAGCAGCATAAATACAACGATAACGTTTCCGGAGTATCTGATGGCTCATGAAAACAAGACGCCCACGGCTCAGGCCGAAGGGCAAACCGCCAGCGCCAGCAAGTCCACCGATACCTCACGTCGCCGCTTTCTCACGGGCTCGGCCGTTGCCGTAGGGGCCGGTGCCGCAGCGGCAGTGGGCTTCCCCAGCATCGCCATTGCTCAGACCACTACGCTGCGCTTCCAAAGCACCTGGCCCAACCAGGATATCTTCCATGAGTTTGCCGCCGACTACGTGCGCATCGTCAACGAGATGTCGGGAGGTCGGCTGCGCTTGAATCTGCTGCCTGCCGGTGCCGTGGTGGGTGCCCTCCAGCTCCAGGACGCCGTCATTTCCGGTGCGCTGGACGGCGGCCATGGCGTGACGGCCTATTGGTACGGCAAGCACAAGGCCTTCTCGTTGTTCGGTACGCCCCCACCCTTCGGCTGGGATGCCCACCAGTTCCTCGCCTGGTTCTGGACGGGTGGCGGTATGGAACTCTACAACGAGCTACTCGGCATGCTGGAACTGCCGCTGGTGGGCTACCAGACCGGCCCCATGCCGACCCAGGCGCTTGGCTGGTTCAAGGAGCCGATCCGCAGTGCCGAGGACCTGCGCGGGCTCAAGTACAGAACGGTAGGTCTGGCCGCCGATCTGATGCGTGAATTCGGCGCGGCGGTGACCATCATGGGCGGTGGCGATATCGTGCCGGCCATGGATCGAGGCCTGCTCGATGGCGCCGAGTTCAATAACCCCTCCTCGGATCGCCTGCTGGGCTTCCCCGACGTCAGCAAGACCTGGATGCTGCGCAGCTATCACCAGGACTGCGAGGCCTTCGAGATCATTCTGAACAAGACCAAGCATGACAGCCTGCCTGAGGAGTTCCAGGCCATCCTGCAGTACGCCGCCAAGGCCGCCTCGTCGGAGATGTACTGGAAAGCCATGGAGCGCTATCCCCGCGATCTCAACGCCATGCGCGAGCAGCAGGGAGTGCAGACCTACATCACCCCCGACTCGGTGCTGCAGGCACAGCTCGAGGCGTGGGACAAGGTGATCGAAAACGAGTCACGCGACGAGTTCTTCAGGCGGGTGGTCGAACACCAGCGCGAATATTGCGAGCGGGTGGTGGGCTACCACCTCGAGCACACGACGCCCAAGGAGCCTGCCTACGTGCACTTCTACGGCAAGTCGCCCACCGATACCTCCACCCTCCTGTGAGCTGCCGGGCCTGCGGGCCCGGATCTCATGTTGTCCCGGAGCAGGACGCCGCCGGGTTTCGTGTTCCGTCCTGCGCCACCCTGGCGGGTGGTGCAGGGAGGGTGAGAGGTGACCATGCGTTTCGTGTTCCTTATCGACCATCTCAGCACCTGGGTGGGCAAGACCTTCGCCTGGGCGATCCTGATCCTGACCCTCGTGGTGAGCTACGAGGTCTTCATGCGCTATGTCATGGGGGCGCCAACCACCTGGGCCTATGACACCAGCTACATGCTCTACGGCACGCTGTTCATGATGAGCGGAGCCTATGCATTGGCGCACAACGCCCACGTCCGAGCAGACGTGGTGTCGCGCTACTTTCCTCTTCGCGTCCAGGCCGGATTGGAACTGCTGCTCTACCTGCTGTTCTTCTATCCGGGCATCTTAGCCCTGCTGTTCTACGGCTGGGATTTCTTTGCCATCTCCTTCCGCCAGAACGAACACAGCTCCTATACCCCAGGGGGCCCCCCCATATGGCCCTACAAGTTCGTGATCCCCGCTTGTGCGGCCCTGCTGGCCCTGCAAGGGCTGGCCGAGGTGTTGCGCTGCATAATGTGTCTCAGGCAGGGCTACTGGCCGCGTCGGCTGGGTGACGTCGAAGAGATCGCCATTCCGATCAACAAGGAGGCGGAAATCAAGGCCGCCCAGGAGCAGTCAGGGGAGCCCCGCCAATGAGCGAGCCGGAAATCGGTATCATGATGCTGGGCATGCTGATCGTGCTGATCATGCTCGGCTTTCCCATCGCCTTTACGCTGATTGCCATGGGCATTGGCTTCGGTTATTTCGCCATTGGCGACATCATCTTCTCGCTGCTGGTGCAGCGCGCCTACGGGGTCATGTCCAACGACGTGCTCATCGCCGTGCCGCTGTTTCTTTTCATGGGCTACATGGTGGAACGGGCCAATATTCTGGATCGTCTGTTCAGCAGCCTGCAGCTGGCAGCGCGAGGCATGCCGGCATCGCTGGCAGTCGCGAGCCTGATCACCTGTGCCCTGTTCGCCACCGCCACCGGTATTGTCGGTGCCGTGGTGACGCTGATGGGGCTGCTGGCACTTCCCGCCATGCTGAATGCCGGCTACGACAAGCGGCTATCGAGCGGTGTGATCTGTGCCGGGGGATGCCTGGGCATTCTGATACCCCCCAGCATCATGCTGATCCTCTATGGGGCAATGGCCGGGGTGTCGGTGGTGCGCCTGTATGCAGCGGCCCTGATCCCGGGCCTACTACTGGCCGGGCTCTATATCCTTTATGTGATGGGCCGGGCGATGATCAATCCCAAGGTGGCGCCCAAGCTGTCGGCGGAGAAGCTCGACGTGCCGCTGGGTGAGGTCTACTGGGGGTTGCTGACGTCGTTCGTGCCGCTGTTCGTGCTGATCATGTCGGTGCTCGGCGCCATCCTCTTCGGCCTGGCCACGCCCCATGAGGCTGCCGGCATCGGGGCGCTGGGTGCCATTCTGCTGGCGGCGGCCTACCGGCAACTGACGCTGGCACGGCTGCGCGAGGCGGTGTTTCTCACCGCCCGTACCAGCGCCATGGTGTGCTGGCTGTTCGTCGGCTCGTGGATCTTCTCCTCGGTGTTCTCGCTGCTCGACGGTCACTCGCTGATCGAACACTGGATCAGCGGCCTGTCGCTGACGCCGCTGCAGTTCCTGCTGCTGGCACAGCTGATGATCTTCATTCTCGGCTGGCCGCTGGAGTGGACCGAGATCATCATCATCTTCGTGCCGATCTTCCTGCCGCTGCTGCACATGTTCGGCATCGATCCGCTGTTCTTCGGCGTGCTGGTGGCCCTCAACATCCAGACCTCCTTCCTGACGCCGCCCATGGCGATGTCGGCCTTCTATCTGAAGGGTATCTCGCCCAAGGGCATCGAGCTCAACGACATCTTCATCGGCATCGCGCCCTTCCTGCTGCTGGTGTTCGTGGCGATGACCATCCTCTATCTGGTACCGGGTATCGTGTTCTGGCTGCCGGGGGTGCTCTACAACTGATCGCCTGGAGCGCGGTGACAGCTAGACGCAGCGGGCCCGGCGCAATGCCGGGCCCGCTCGTTTCTCGTCACACCGGAGGTCGGCGATTAGCCGCGTCCATGTGAACCGTGGTGCTTGTGGCCCTTGTGCCGACCCGACTGCATGACGGCCTCGAGGGCGTCGATCTGCTCCTCGGTGAGCACCTCCGCAAAGGCTTCGTGGTGCTCATCGCGCAGCGACTGCCACGCTTCGCGGCGCTCTTCGCGGGAGTCGAACTCCTGGCCGCGCAGCTCCTGCATGTCGGCATACAACGATTCACGCAGTTCGGTCAGCCGCTCGCGTTCCTCGTCGGAGAGCTCCCAGCTGTCGACGAGCGTGCTCAGACGCTGCTCCATGCTCTGGCGGCGCTCTCCGCCGCGCTCTGCCTGGTGTTCCTGACGCATCTCGCGCTTGGCCTCGCGCAGGGCTTCACGCTGCTCATCGTCGAGAATCTCGTCCATGCGCTCACGGTGCTGCTCATGCAGTTCGCGCAGCGCCTGCATGTGCTCGCCATGAGCCTCTTCCAGAGCGCTGCGGGTCTCATCGTCGAGACCGGCACGCTCGAACAGGGCCTGGCGACGCTCTTCGAAGCGCTCCTGGCGCTGCTCTTGCCAGCCCTCACGGTCGCCGGGGGCGGCAACGGCTGCCAGTGACATCGGCGCGATAGCCACGGCGAGCAAGGCGGGGATCAGCAGGTTTCGGCTGGTTTTACGGCGCATTAGTGTGGCTCCTTCACATTGGGTTGATGCTTCCAGTGTCGTACGTCCTTGTGCAACCATCTTGCAGTAATCGTGAAAGAAGGGTGGTCACTCTTCGGGTTGGTACTTATAGCCTACCCCATAGACGGAACGAATGATCTCGCGCTCGGGCCAGGCGTCGGCGATCTTGCGCCGCAGCTTCTTGACGTGGCTGTCGACGGTGCGCTCGGAGACGATGCGGTGGTCGCGGTACATGCGATCCATTAACTGATCGCGGGTGAAGATGCGACCGGGTGCCTGCATCATGACCTTGAGCAACTGGTACTCCACCGCGGTAAGCCCCAGGTCATGGCCGTCGGCCAGCGCACGCCAGCCTTCGTCGTCGAGCACGAGCTGGCTGCCGCCGGCCAGGGTGGGGTCACGCAGCGCTTGGCTGCGGCGCAGCACGGCCTTGACTCGAGCCACCACTTCACGCGGGCTGAAAGGCTTGCAGATGTAATCGTCGGCGCCGAGTTCGAGGCCCAGCAGGCGATCCACCTCTTCAACCCGGGCGGTGAGCATGATGATGGCAACGCTCGGCCAGCGCTGCCGAATTTCGCGACACAGGGTGAGGCCATCGGTGCCGGGCAGCATCAGGTCGAGCAGCACCAGGGCCGGCAATTGCTCATCGCCGGACTGCTGCTGCAGCCAAGGCAGCACCTGGTCGCCGTGGTCGATATGCTGGGTGGCGAAACCGCTGCCCTCCAGATAATCGGCCACCAGGCGGGCAATCTTGGGTTCATCCTCGACGATCAGCAGAGAATCACGAGGGGAGTCGGAATCTAGCATGGGCACCTTACCTCATGGGGTTCACTCGTCGGCATCCAGGGCCGGAAATTCGATGGTCCAGCATAACCCGCCCAGTGCGGAAGGAGAGGCTTGCATGGTACCGCCATGGGTCTTGACCAGGGCGCTGGCGATCGACAACCCCAGACCGCTGCCGCCACTGGCGCGGCTGCGAGAACCTTCGACCCGGTAGAGCCGCTCGGTGAGTCGACCGAGCGCTTCCTCGGGGACGCCTGGCGGGCTGTCTTGCCAGATTACCTGCACCCGGTCCGCATCGACCGTCAGCTTGACCTCCAGCAGGCCAGGCGAAGTGGTGTAGGCACAGCTGTTGTCGAGCAGGTTGGTCCACAGCTGGCGCAGCCGGCGGGCATCGCCACGGATCCAGGCCGGGCCGTCGATCGAGGTGGTGAGCGACATGCCGCAATCACCGAGCCAGCCGGCGGCCTCCTCCAGGCGTGAGGTCAGGCTCGCCGCCAGATCGAGAGGTGCCAGCTGCACCTCCAAGGCCCCGGCGTCGCTTTGCGACAGCAGGCGCAGATCGGCCACCAGGCGTTCGAGCTGGCCCACCTCTTGGGACAGCGAATGCAGGTTGTCCTGATCGAGTGAGCGAATGCCGTCCTGCATGGCCTCGATTTCGCCGCGCAGCACCGCGAGCGGGGTGCGCAGCTCATGGGCGATATCCGACACCCAGCGGCTGCGGGCTTCGCGGCTGGCTTCCAGGGTGGCGGCAAGCATGTTGAAGTCCCGCGCCAGGCGGGAAAGCTCATCACGACCACGCTCAGGCAGCCGGGTGCTGTAGTCGCCTTCGATCAGGCTACGAGTGGCGAGCGCCATGCTTCGGGTGCGCCGTCCCAGCCACCAGGCCAACCCGCCGGCCAGCAGAAGCGAGGCCAGGCCCAGAGAAGCGACGATGATGCCCAGGTTGCGCTGCTGGCGCGAGAGGAAGATACGGTCCATGCGCGCCATCAATTGCTGCGGCGGACGATAGCCCAGGGTGCCGACCTGCTGGCCACGGTACTCGATCGGCAGCCAGTGGAGCTCGGCGGCCATTTCCTGATCGTCCGGCGGCAGGCCGATCACCGGCAGCCCTTCGGCATCGTGCAGCACGAAGTCGCGGGCATCGCCCAGGCGGCGTTCGATTCCGGGTGGCGGCTGACGTTCACCCGGCCACAGCTGCTGACGCACCAGGCGCTCCCAGGCCGGCGGTGAATCGCGCAGCCACTGCCAGCCTTCGCGGCGCGCCCACTCCTGGCCGAGGCCTTCGGCCAGCGTCTCGGCACGGCTGGCCTGGGTCGTTTCCAGATATTCGAGAAAGCCGCGGTCGAGACTGCGTGAGACCGACAGAAACACCAGCACCGCGATCACCACATTGACCGACAGAATGATGACGAACAGCTTCACCCCTAGGTGTGAAACCGGCAGCCGAGAGAAACGCGAAGTCATCGGGTCGGCTCCTGAATAGTATGAGCGCTTGCCCTCTTGTCCCATCGTTCTCGCAGCCTTTCCAGCATCAGGTAGAGGCAGGGTACCAGTATCAGCAGGATGACGGTGGCGAACAGCATGCCGAAGCCCAGCGAGATGGCCATGGGGATCATGAAGCGGGCCTGGCGCGAGGTCTCGAAGATCATCGGTGCAAGCCCCAGGAAAGTGGTCAGGGTAGTCATCATTATCGGCCGCAGACGCCGGGTCGCGGCGGCGACGATCGCTTCCCGGGCACCGAACCCTTCGCGCCGCCGGCGGTTGGCGTAATCGATCAGCACCAGCGCGTCGTTGATCACCACCCCGGAGAGCGCCAGCATGCCCATCAGGCTGATGACCGAGAGGCCGAAGCCCATGATCGCGTGGCCTGCCATGGCGCCGATGACGCCGAAGGGAATCGCCGCCAGCACCAGCAGCGGCTGCAGGTAGCTGCGAAACGGGATTGCCAGCAGGGCATAGAGCGCGATCAGCGTCAGCCAGGTGGCGTGGCTGAGGGCCGACACGTTCTCGGCGGTTTCCTGCTGACGTCCGCCCAGGGTCAGTTCCAGGCCCGGCCAGGCCGCCTGCAGGGCAGGGAAGACGTCCGCTTGCAGGGTGGCCACGACCTGGTTGATCTGCGCATCGCTGTCGGTGTCGGCGGTGACGCTGATCTGCCGTCGCCCATCGACGCGCTGAAGGGTGGTGGCGGCCCTGCCCAAGTGAATCTCGGCGATGCGCTGCAGCGGCACCTCCAGGCCATCCGGAGTACGAATCGGCAGCTGATACAGATGCCCCAGGCTATCGCGCTCCTCGCTGGGCAGCCGTACCGAGACGCTGATCTCGTGACGACCGACGAACTGTTCGATGGCGGTGACTCCCTGCAGCGGGCCTCGTAGCTGACCGGCAAGATCGCTGCCGCTCAAGCCCAGCGCTCGCCCCTCCGGGGACAGCCGCAGCTCGAGCTGGGGCTTGCCATCGGCCAGGCCGCTGTCGATGTCGGTCAGCCCATCGAATTCGCCTAGCTCATCGGCCAGCCGAGTGGCCGCGGCCTCCAGGGCGCGGCTGTCGGGGTGCGACAGACGCAGGGTGAGTCCGGCGCCGGCCCCCGGACCGCCGAAGTCCGATTCGAAGCGCACCGCCTGGGCGCCCATGATGTCGCCGGTCTCCTCACGCCAGGCTCGCGCCACCCGCGACGGCGGCCAGGCGTTGAGACTGTCATTCTCGATGGTGAGCCGGACGTTCAGACGGTCGCCGTCGATCTGGGCGCGGCTGGCGGCGAAACGCGGCCCATCGTCGCGCTCGGCCAGTGCCGCGGCGGCATCCAGCAGCTGATCGCGAATACGTCGATCATCGGCGATGGGGCTGCCCACCGGTAGGGTCACCGTGGCCTGGACCCGGTCCGACTCGACCCTCGGCATCAGCGAGAAGCCCATGCGCCCGCTCATGCTCCAGGCAATGGCCAGAGTGAGCACGGCGATGGCCAGGCTCACAGTGAGCAAGCGCTGATCCAGGGCGCGTTGCAGGAATGGCTCGAAGCGTTGCTGAGTGAAGTGCGTAAGCCCGCTCTGCAGGCTTCGGCGCACACGATCCAGCGGCCTGAGCCAGGCGGCCGGCTCGCGGCCGCCGGCGCGGTGGGCCAGGTGGCCGGGCAGAATGAACAGCGCCTCCAGCCACGACACCAGAAAGACCGTGATCACCACTACCGGAATGACGGCGAAGATCATGCCGAGAAAGCCCGGCAGGAACAGCAGCGGCAGAAAGGCGACGATATTGGAGAGTATGGCGAAGCTGATGGGGACCGCCATCTCGCGAGCGCCACGTACGGCGGCTTCGCGCAGCGAGTGGCCCTGTTCGCGGTAGCTGTGGATGTTTTCGCCCACCATGATGGCGTCGTCGACGACGATACCCAGGGCGATGATGAAGGCGAACATCGACATCATGTTGATCGATACGCCCAGCCACGGCAGGAACAGCATGGCGCCGAGGAAGGCGGTGGGAATGCCTAGCGTGACCCAGAATGCCAGGCGCGCTTCGAGGAACAGCGCCATGAGCACGAGCACCAGTGCCAGGCCCAGCCAGGCGTTCTTGAGCAGCAGGTCGAGGCGGTCGCGATAGATCTCGGAGCTATCCTGGGACACGCTGAGGCTGACCCCTTCGGGCAAGCCGGCGCGCAGCCGTTCGAGCTGGGCGTATACCGCATCGGAGATTCCGATCGGCGTCTGATTGCCGATCTGGTACACCTCCAGGCTGAGCGCGGGGGCTCCGTTGAACAGCACCTCACGGTCGCTTTCGGCGAAACCGTCGACGACGCGGGCAATGTCGCCCAGGCGCAACTGACCGCCGTCGGCGGTGCCGATCAGTGGCAGGTCGGCAAACTCGCGGGCCTCGTCGCGGCGTCCTTGATAGCGAATCAACCACTCGCCTTCTGCGGTGGATAGCCTCCCGCTGGCGAGGTCCAGCGCCTCGTCGGCGATGCGTGTCGCCAAGCTGCGGTGATCGATGCCATGGCGCGACATGGCCTGTGCATCGAGCAGCACCTGGATCTCGCGCTCGAGATTTCCCGAGAGTTCGACCCGGGAAATGCCGGGTGAGGCCTGTAGCTCGGCACGCAGATCTTCGGCCACGTCGTGCAGCAGCCGTTCGTCGACCCAGCCGTGTACCTGCAGGCCCATGACGCTGCGCGAGCGTCCTGCAAGGCTGAAGCGCGCCGGGTCGGCAGCGGCAGGCAGGTTGGTAATGGCGTTGATCGCCTGCTGAATGTCCTGGTAGGCGCGCATCACGTCGACGCCGTCGACCAGGGTCAAGGAGACCCGGCCGGCCCCCTCATTGGCGGTGGACGTCATCTCTTCGATGCCATCCACATCGGCCAGGGCCGCCTCCATGGGCAGCAGCAGGCTGCGCTCCACTTCCTCCGGGGTGGCGCCGGGATAGCCGATCGCCACGTGGACGATCTCGAGTTCGAACTCGGGGAAGACCTCCTTCTTGATCGCCAGCGAGGCCAGCAGACCGCCGACGATCAGCAGTACCATCAGCAGATTGGGGGCCACCCCGTGGTGAACCATCCAGGCGATGGGGCCACGGCGCATCATGAGCGGTGCTCGCTACGCTCGCCGACCGGGCGTTCATGGTCGGCGATACGGGGGCGCAGCCGCATGCCCACACGCGGTTGGCCGAGCTGGGAGGTGACCACGCGTTCCCCCTCGGTCAGACCCTCTGCGACCAGGATCTGGGTCTGGCCGCGGTGGATTACATTCACCGTGCGGCGACGCAGGCGCTCTTCGTCGTCGAGCACCCAAAGTTCGTCTCCCGGACGCAGCGCGGAGGCGGGGATCACGAACAGGTTCTCCTGGGGACGAGCTTCGAAGACCAGACGCACTACGTCGCCCAGGCGCAGTGCCGGAGCGCCGCTCTCCAGGCCCAGCGGGTCGTCGACTGCCACCAGTAGCTGAGCCTGCAAGCCCTGTTCCTCCAGTGCCGGCAGCATGGCGATGACTTCCCCGTGGCGCGTTTCGTCACCGGGCCAGGTGCGTGTCGAGAGAATGACGCCGCTACCCGGCCCGTTCTGATCGGCAACATGCAGCCAGTTCAGAGCCTCGCCAGGCAGCGAGACGCGAACCCAGAAGCGTGAGACATCGACCAGATGCAACAGCTCGGTACCGCTGTTGACCATGCTGCCGCTACCCAGCAGTCGGGCTTGCACCATGCCACGCCAAGGTGCGATGAGCGTGGTCCGGTCGAGATCCAGTCGAGCCCGATCGCGAGCGGCTCGCGCTCGTTCCACTTCGGCCTGGGCCTGGCGCAGCTGCGGTTCGCGCAGCACCAAGGCTCGCCGCTCGCCGCTCAGTTCGCGGCCGAAGCTGCGGTATTCGGTCTCGGCACGCTGCTGCTCGCC